>CAZBCV010000009.1:7293-31537 GCA_964490495.1 uncultured Aureispira sp.
TTTCTTTGGGTGTTGCGACTATTGGTAATACTCAAGATTACAAAACAGCTGTGGGTGGTAAATTAGGTTATGGTCTAATTGCATCTTACAAAGCCTTTCTTAATGAAAAATCTGCCGTTGATGTTTTTGGTGGGTTAAGATGGGGTGGGGTTGCTTTTGGAGCATACTACCTAAATCATACTCCTATTTCATCAGTAAGTGGATTACAATGGTACTGGGGCTTTGGAGGCTCATTTACTACTTGGGATTATGGTTTATTAAGCAGAAATTATTATGAATTAGGAGGTTCAGGTGTTATTGGTTTAGATTATGCATTTGATGATTTTCCATTGAATTTAAGCATAGATTGGGCTCCTACAGTCGTTTTACTCAGTAATGCTGAATCAGACTGGGCCTTAGGTAGATTTAGAGGAGGTTATGGTGCAGTAACAGCAAGATATATTCTTTCCAGATAAAAAAAAAAGCCATGAATTTTTCATGGCTTTTTTAATTTATAGCACTACTTTAAATGAGTATATAGTCCTACCCGATTTTAACATTACCCAATAAATACCTGTGGGTAAATGAGGCAAATTTATTGTTGATTTCAATTCAGGTTGCTGCGAAATATACAAAGGAGTTCCGATGATTGACCAAACTGAAACTTCATCAATGACAATGGGAGATTCTATATAAATTGTTTTATGGGCTGCCCATAATTGAGGTTCTAAATTTTGATTAAAATTTGCTGATGAAAGGCAATCCCACGTAGTGAATTCTATTGTGGCGCTACAAAGACTATCCTTACTATCTTTTATGTGAAGTTGATATTCTTTATCATTACCAAAACCCGACAGAGTTATTGGCAAATTCTTATATTCTCCAGTATAAAATAAATCTTCACCAATCAATATGAAGAATGAATCGGAGACTTCATTGTACGAAAAATCAAGCTCTAAATGATTGAAATCCACGCTATCACATGGCAAAATGTTATAAACTAATTCAGTAATACCACAATTACTTTCGTTATTCATACAATCTTGGATCCATATTAATTCTGCTGTACAATCTTCATAGGTATTATCCACGACCTTTACATACGTTTCACCTTCAAACTCTTCAATATCTCTGATCATATATGGTAATGAAGAATAATCCAATTCAGCCCAAAGTTCATTGTTGATAAAAAGTTGGAAACTATCCCCCGTTGAATTGTGCTCAAAGTCTAATTGTAAGCTATCTAACTTATTATCACTGCAAAACTCTTTTATTTTAATATCTCCTATAATACAACTATCCGAACAACAAGGACCTAAAATATAAAAAGTATCTAAACTACAATTGGATTCTAAACTCATAATACTCACCAAAATCTTTTCATCGCATTGAGCGTCCGAGTAATTGAATCCCCATGGTCTTTGAGAAAATTCCAAAGTATCCACAATTTCATCATTTACTAGCAACAAAAAACTATTTGAAGAATTTCCAGATAATTCAAAGTTTAACTCTAAATGAGCATTTTCATTTTCACAATCTTTGACATCCAAACTAAAATTTACGATACGACAAGTCGTGGGACACTGACTTTTAAAGAGTGAGTCTATCTCACAATCCTCATTTGAAGTATTAATGATTTCTATAAAATATTCTTGACTCAAAGCTGGATTATTAATTTTTATAGGAAAATGAGAATAATTGAAAATACCTAAAGTATCTCCATTTATTATTAATGAAAACTGCGAATTATCACCCAGTGCATCAAAATCAATTATAAGGGACGCTATTCCATCAGGGCCACATATTTCTTCTACATTTAATCCCGATAAAGTACATGAATCAGAAGCACAACATGTTCCAATGGGTACCACAAAAGAATCAATGCATAGACCATTTGCACTATCAATTACTTGCAAATTGTGGTCCAAATCGCATGGCAGGGACAATGGCCCAAAATGATAAACACCTTTTTTGTTATAAATGGTCGTATTTATAATTTGGTTGTCAATAACTAAGTGGAAACCATTGATACTGCTATTCTCATGGGACATCTTCATACGGATAGCAACTTTTTCATCATCGCAGCCATAGAATTTGATATCTTCAATAATTAGCTGACACTCTAAGTCGCAGGACTCCACTATCCCTAGTTCAAAAGCCGAAAAACAAAGAGAGGATTGATTATCTACAACAATGAATTCATAATCTAACCCTGTTTTTGATTTTAGGCCAGTGATTTTAATGGGTAATTCATTATAATTATAACTACCATAATTTTGGGCATTGCCTCCTATTCTAAAGCCGCCTGAAGTAAATTCATGTTTGAAATCAACCCAAAGACTAAAAGTACTATCCAAAGAATTGCAATCAGTGATTTCATATCTAAAATCATTAATAGCGCAGGAACAAGCGGCAGGCATCTTTATTGTATCACAACAATCCCTATTATTGTACGAACAAACAACTAAATTATATTCCTGAGAATAATCTGTCAAATTCAAACCCCAAAGAATTAGAGGCAAACCGTCATTGTCAAAAACACCTATGGATTGGTTGTTTCTTAGCACTACGATTGAATCACCGTCATCGTTAGTTTTATAATCGATGGACAAATTAAAAGAATTGTTTCTACATCCAAAACTAAAAGATTCAACAATATCTACAAAACAATTATCAGTACAGCAATTGACTCCCAAAGATTGAAATACGCTGCAATTCGGGTTTTTAAAATCTCTTATCAAAACACCGTAGTTTGTAGTACAATCAGCTTTAAGTGGACCCAACATCACGGGTTGTTGATTACTTGAGAATTTCCCATAATTGATACCATTACCCAAAATTTCGACACTATCAAGTGCAGTTTCAAAATGAGCCAACATAAAAAAACGGCCATGCATATCACAAGTTGTTTTATCCAAAATGACGTTTCTAATATCGCATTGAGAATGAATAAAATTAGGGCAATAAAACAAGAGCCCCATCAAAAACAGCAACAGTCTAATATCCATATTTTTAATATAGTTTAAGGAAATAATTAAATAATTTTACCAAATTTGTACCAAAATTAGACTATTTTTCATATTTGACAAAAAAATATTATATTTTTTTTTATTTTATTGGGAATTATATATACTTTTGCTTCTGAATTCCTAATATTGCATTCTTTATTAGAGAAAATCAAGTATATTTTTGGTTTTTTTCTAACTCTTTTGTACACCAAAAGGTATATATACCTTTACTAAATTTTTATTTATTAATTTTTACAAAAAACTAAAGTTATGTTTCAAAAAGTTTGTATTTTCATGTTAGGATTTTTTTTAAGTTATTCTGTACACGCTTCTATAAAGTGTCCGGCAGACATTACTATCTCTTGTACCCAAAATCCCAATAATTTGAGTTTAACAGGTACGCCCACAGTTTTTAATGCATCAGGTCAATTAACTTATACTGACCAAAGAACACACACACAGTGTAATGCAGGATCTATCGTTAGAACATGGTTTTTGGATACGAATGGAAACTCTACCTATGATCAAGGTGAATTGGCGTGTTTCCAAAATATTACAATAACATATATTCCAGGGACGGTCACCGTCACATTTCCAGCAGATAGAGAATTTGATTGTATTGAAGCTATTCAAAACGAAAACCCTACATGGCATTCCACAAGTCCTTGCGATATCATTGGAATAAGTAAACAAGATATTGTTTTTGAAGCAGATGGAAATTCATGTTACAAAATACTTAGAAATTGGACCGTCATTAATTGGTGTACTTATGTGCCTGGAACTAATACAGGTATTTGGACACACACTCAGATCATAAAAGTAGTTGACAAATCTGTGCCTGTAATACAAGAATGTAAAAGTATAACTTTAGGTACAGACAAAGGATGTGAAGGCACATTTTCTGTTTCTAACAGAGCTATAGATAGATCTCCTTGTGGCCATCAAATATTACTATGGACGGCAGAAGTAGATTTATGGGCAGATGGTTCAGTAGAATACACATATAGACACAATCATCCTGATGAAAACTTTAGATTAGACACAGTTCGTTCCAATCAGTCAGTCATCCTTACACTTCCGTGGCCAGTGAGACGAGGTATGCACAAAGTAACATGGACAGTCCATGACTTGTGTGGCAACGTGAGTACTTGTACTCAAACTGTATTCTTAAGAGATGACAAAAAACCAACGCCCTACTTACATTCAATTCTTTCCACTGCCTTTGATGCCAAACAAATGAATTTGATGATTCCTGCTCGAATTTTCAATTTGGGTTCTTTTGATAACTGTTCGCATTCTAGATTTTTGAGATATTCATTTTCACCTAATGTCAATGATACGATAAGAACCATCGATTGCAACACCGCAGGCTTCAACTTCTTCAGCATTTTTGTGACAGACCATGACGGCAATCAAGCAGAGGCTGAAGTGATAGTTCTGGCTTTTGACAATGGTTCATGTGGCAATAAAGTATCTCTTAAAGGTACTATTTTAGAGGCAGACAATCAACCTGTGGTAGGGGCTCAATTCAGAATGTTAGTGGATGGAGACCCTAACAACATTAATCTTGCGACTTCTGCCAATGATGGTAGTTTTACCTTTACAAATACAGCCCTTTATAGAAACAACGTTGTTGAACCTATGAGTTCAAATTTAGGTGCACGAACAGTAGATATCGCTGACCTACGAATGTTGCAAGATTATCTTATGGGGTTGGGACAATTAAAAAGTTATCAATTTGTAGCTGCAGATTTGGATGGTGATCAGCGCTTGAGAGCTAGTGATCTTATGGTTTTGAGAGATAAAATTATGTATCCTAATAAATATTCAGACGACAACAATTGGGAGTACATATGTGCAACAAAAAATATAACTGGACCTGAAATGCTGAAAAACATTTCTTCATCCGTGACGCTTAAAGAAGCACAAGGCCCACTTAATTTCAGAGCAGTATTCATGGGAGACATCTCAGATGCTAACTCTAAAAATACCCAACCACGGACTCAGTTTAGTATTGTACAAAAAACAAATGGACCATCTTATGAGTTTTTAGTCGAAAATGATGCTTTAGTGAATGGCCTACAGCTTGAGGTAGCTTTACCTGTGGGGCTTACTTCTATATCTTCTAGCCACTTTGATGTGCCTTCTCAATCCGCTTATATTGATGACAATAATATTTTGAGAGTTCTCATTTCTCATGACATAATTTTATCTAAGGATGAACCTTTGTTTACAGTAAGTTTAGAATCAGAAAACACTCAAAGTCCTGAAATATTGGCTAATTCAAAGATACTTACTGAAGGATATAGAACAAAAAATATCGTGGTGAAAGGTAATCAAAACTCTTTAGTGGAAAGATTTATATCACCCAATCCAACTCATGATAAATTTTCACTGTCCAACCCATCAGCAAAAGTCTTGAAAATATTTAATACTATGGGTGCTGAGTTCAACTTTACCCAAATGGATAATCAAGTGAATTGGGATGCAGCACCGGGAATATATCTCGTTCAGATCCAATGGGATGAAGATAATATCACCACTGAAAAAATAGTGAGAAACTAATAAATACTGAGAAGTCTAATTTCAAATAAAATCATTGTGCCCTCTTGTCGATAAGATAAGAGGGTATTTTTTTTAAAAAGTTTTATAATGATAATGCTCCAACTATTATCTCTTATTCATTAACTTTTCGTGAATATTTTCTACATCCGTCATAGGGGAATTATATATCATAACATCTTTTTTGCCATATTTTATCCAAAGGTATGGAGGTTCTTCGTGGGTTATCAATAATCTGACCCGGCCATACTTTTTTATATCAAAGAGACCTTTTTTAGCTTTTTTTGTTCCTAAACCATAAACCTTCATATTTATATCAAGTGGCTCTGTTATAATTTTTGTTTCTGTAATATCTGAAAAATATATCTTTGTACCTTGATATCCACTAAATTCTATCCCATTGTGGTGCCACACAATCTCACAATCTCGCGTGTCAAGAATAAATGAAGTCATTATGTAAATACATAATGCGAACATTAATGCTTGAACACCAAAAATTATATTTTTTTGCAATTTTGGCAAAGGTGGGTAATAGGACATACTTTTAGAAATAGCCCAAACATAGCCTATCAAAACAACTATAACTAAAGAGAAAACACCCCAATCGACATCAAAAAAATAATATATGCCGAGACACACGACTATAATTAGAATCGCTAAAATAGTATGGAACTTTCGCCAAAAATCTACTAAACCATGCAAATTTACCTTAGCTTGATCTTCTTTGGACATCGTGTTGTAGCCACTTAAAAGATAGGGTGCTGTGGTGATAGAAATCAACCGTCCTATCACAAAGATAAAAATAGAAATACCGACAATAAAGTATATCATGGTTGAATTACATTGTGAATTAATTGTTCAATAAATAAACACCAAATATTAAAAAGAGGTTTCCTTTTTATCTAAACATTGTACTAAAAACAAATTAATTAATTCATGAAGAAGTATCAATTATATATGATGAGTTTATTATTATTGTAAAGAAGATTTGCGGGCCTTGCTTCCAATTTGGGACTTTAGATTTACCTTTCAGGAACTCAACATCTGATTCAGAAATTATTAAACTTTCAATAAGCGAAAAATACATTGTTGTCACGAAAGATGCAGATTTTTGGGATATTTATAAACAAAAAGCCGAACCTTACAAATTAATATACATGACAGTTGGCATTTTTTCCACACAAGATTTAATCCAATTGTTTGTTAGAAATTTATCCGAAATATTGGAAGCCCTAAAAACAAGTGATGTTATTGAAATTAACCGTAAAACTATTATTTCATTGATTTAAGAAAAGTTTTAAATTCATAAGTAACATTTTATGGCATACCAACACCCAATACTAAAAAAAAACAGGTCGGCAGATAATGAAAATGATACCTATAGATTATGGATTTGCAATTCGTCACCTCAAACGCCAAAAAAATTGCTATTAAAAAGCATCAAATACCCATTTCTACTTGTAGGCGAGTTCTCCATGGATTTTCATTGGTGCCATTGAAATATGTTTGAGTATTGTAGCCTGCCTCAAGTTGGACCTTGAAAGCGTGTTCCCAAATGTATTTTGTGAGACCTAATGTAAGACTTTTTTCCTTAGGAAATACATTTTTTATATCATCGTGGGGTGTCACTTCTGAATAATTAGCTATAATTTCCCAGGCTGAAGGAAAACTATAACTTGTTTGAATATCGTAGCCTTGACCCTTATAGACATGAAGCCTATTATTATTCATATCAGTGGATTCGGGCACGTCCGTATGGCGCATCATATAGGAACTCATAAATGCCCAGCCATTATATTTAAAAACTGCATCCAGAAATAGTGAGTGCAAATTCTTTGAACCAGACATCCTATTCCCTAAAGTACCACTGGTATTGAGGGCTTTATGATTAAAATGATAAACACCAGATACCATAAGCTTAGGTGATTTTTCTCTGAAGATATCGCCCTCAAAAAAGACTCCATCTCGGGTAAAACTTCCAAAAGGCAGGATTTCAAAACGAGTAGTATAGGCCAAACCTTCATTGACAGTTTCTGTAAAATTTCTGCCTTCGCCTAAGGTGATGGATGATTTGAGATTCCAGCCCAATTCTTTGGGTTTTTCATTTAAGTAATTAAAAAAGAACCCAAAATCTCTATCTATATTAAAGTATGCATTATTGATGGTTCTATCTGATAATTGTAGTGCACCACTTGAATTTATCCGTTGTCTGTTGCCCGGTAGTTTTGTTTGGCCAAAACCCACATTAAACTTTTTCGAAAGTTTATAATAAACAACTGCATCTCTTATGATATTCAAATTTTCGCCTTCTATGATTTCTCCGCCCACATCTCCAGGACTGAAAGACAATTGTAGTACATACAAAAAGTTGGGATTTCCCACAAAGCCATCAAATCTTAATCTTAGACGTCTTATCTGTCCATTAAAAGCTATATTTTCTTCATTTTCAGATACTGTAAACCTATTTTGCATCCTGAATCGAATATTAAATTGAAATAGGCTATCTGGCGCCGTAATACCAATTCCTTTACCAAAATTGTAGTAAGGTAAGTTAGAAACGTCTATTTGATTGCTTCGTTGACCTTTAACTATCATTACACTACCAACAATAAATAACAAAATAAAATATAACTTCATTTTAATATCATATTTTAAAAAACCGAAATGACTGAATAAATGTAGCATCAATCTACCATCAACCATCGGATAGAAATTCTAAATAATGGATCGAACTGTGGGTGACCTACGATGTGGTAATTAGTCTTTTCCATAAAATATTGGGATACGTTGTCCATCATTAATAAGGCCCTGAATTGACCTACTTTTGCCATAAAAAACGCATTTATTGCAGGAACATTACTTAATCTTTGGTCCGTAAGATGAAAATTCATGAAAAGCGGATGAAATCCTGGACCAACATAATCGCCCAACATGCGCATGTCTAATCCTATATTGACATCCATTACTTTTTTGAACCATCTGCCTGCAAAGTACAATTGATGAGATGAATAGACCTCTGGCAAGGGAAGGATTTTATTGGGTTGGTTTTGTAAATAAACTTGATTGTCAAATCCTAAAATGCCCCACTTCAGTTGGTGCGCAGCAAATACCCTACTCAAAGTAAATAATGTAGAACTTTGCTGAGGTAAACCCTGAGAGTCAAAATAAATTTGTTGATCTATAAGCGACTGACTCAGGCCCAAAGTAAGCTTTAATTTCGGTATTTTGAGGTCTGCACCAAATACTGACCCAATAGGCTTGTTGAATGTCCCCGATAATACCTGAACATCATTGACTATCAGGTTTTGTGAGATATACGAGGGCTCTGTTCTGAATATTTGAACCTTCCCAGAAAGTGTCAACCAATGTGAAAGTTTTATATCTAATTGACCTTTGAGATCGAAGTTTCCTATATTTTCCAATAACCCTATACGCGCCTGTGTATTGATAAATAAGGTTTTAAACACTGGAATGTATCCATCGAACGAAGCCGTCAAATCATTTCTTACCGTGCGAGAAAGACCATCTAAAATAGTAAAATTATCATAAGTAAGTCCGACTCTACCGCTGATGCCTTGTTTTTTTTCTGCATGAATAAAAATGCCTTCACTCCAATGCGCAACATCTAAATATCTTCTTATACCCCGTGTGTCTATATCATTTGTGAAAGCATAAAAATCTGAAAATTGAGTAGAATCGATAGCTCTATCTGAAAATTTATAATAGGATGGCTGAAATTTTACGATGTTTAGAAGGTAGATTTTACTATTTTCCTGGCTTTGTGAAGTCAATTGGAGGTATTGATGCCATGAGTAAGTTTGTTGTTGATGTCTTGAAGAAGCATTGGCAAGCCGAGTAGGTACACTTCTTCTAAAATTATTAGACTGCACATCTGCATCGTTGAATACACCACCAGTATGTCCTTCTTCATTAGCATTTTGCGAAAAATAAAAAATAGAATTATGCCTTTTGTTGGGTGATTCGTATCGAACTGCTACACCTAATCCTGTACTCTTAGTGTCAGCTCCACGATATTGTCCTCCATAACTCAGCCTCTTGTAATTGAGCGACATAGAAAGCCCGTTGGTGAAACCTCTTGAAAAATCGGCTTGGGCCATTAAGTTATCTTGTGTCCCCAATTGTGAAAAAAACAAATCAGACACTGGTGCATCGGGCGAATAAAACTTAAAGGATTCGGGTCGAACTTGATAAAGACTATATACGTCCATACCCACATTAAAACCAGTAGCGGAAGGTGCTGAAAACAAAATTGGAAAAAGAGCCGAACCATAATTTCCAGTGTTTACATAATGGTCTTCAGCATTCCACAATGTTACCTTTTGGAGCAGTCTAATATCGGCCAAGGTATCTTCAAAGCTGTATTTTGTAAATATATCGTCAATATGATAAAATTGATAATTGACCGTGTCAAAAGGTATGGATTGCCAATTGTTGGGTGTTGTTTGTCCAAAAGAAATAAATGGCAGAAGACAACTTAACCATAAAAAATATTTAGTTAGACCCAAGGTATAACGTTGAGAATAATTGAGATAAACAAATGGGTTCAATGAAGAATGCAATGGATTAATAATCTTAATTTATTATTCTGAAATTTTATGTTTTATTGAAAATGAGAATTTCTTTATTTTTACAACTAAATTTTTATTCAAAAATTGTCTTTAAAATAGAAATTATAAAAAATTTTACATTTATGCAAATAGAGAATCTACAAATGCTTTCCTATTGAACACTTGTAATTGTTCCATACCTTCACCTACACCAATATATTTGATTGGAATTTTAAATTGGTCAGATATACCTAAAACTACTCCTCCTTTGGCACTACCGTCTAACTTTGTCAATGCAAGAGCAGTCACATTAGTGGCGGCAGTGAAGTGTTTAGCCTGTTCTATGGCATTCTGTCCTGTGGTAGCATCCAAAACTAGAATGACTTCATGAGGCGCACCTGGCATTTTTTTGTCCATTGAATTTTTTATTTTCGTCAATTCTGTCATCAATTGAGTTTTGGTGTGTAGCCTTCCCGCAGTGTCGATGATAGCCACATCAGCGTTATTATTCTGAGCAAACTGTACAGTCTCATAAGCCACGGCAGCAGGGTCAGTATTCATCCCTTTTGAATAAAACAAAACGCCTGTGCGTTCGGACCATATTTTCAGTTGGTCAACGGCTGCTGCCCTGAAGGTATCACCAGCACCTAAAACAACATTGTATCCTTTTTTCTTAAACTGATGAGCTATTTTTCCAATAGTAGTAGTTTTACCTACACCATTGACACCTACCACCATTATTATATAGGGACTCACTTTGGAATCAATAGTATAATCATCTACATCTTCAGTATTGTTTTCGTCAAGAATTTGGATGATAATATTTTTTAAAATATTGTTGAGTTCGTCAGTGTTTAGATATTTATCTTCAGCCACCTTTTTTTCAAGTCTTTCAATGATTTTTACGGTAGTTTCAAGGCCCACATCCGCAGAAATGAGTATATTTTCGAGTTCATCCAAAAACTCTAAGTCAACTTTGGACTTACCGGCTACAGCTTTTGTAATTTGAGAGAAAAAACTTTGTTTAGTTTTCTCTAGACCTTTGCTTAAATCTTCTTCTTTTTCCCGTGAGAAAAACTTTTTAAAAAAACTCATAGATATATTTTGTGTATTAGTTGGATTGTCAAAAAAAAACGAATATTATAAAAAATAAAAACAATAACAATATAAACAACAAAAGGGTTCTTCTTTTGATTAAAGAAAAACCCTTATATTTTTTAAGAGAAAGTAACAGAAATGATTACTTGGTTTCAGCCAAAAACTCTTGTACTTTGTCTTTGTGTATAATTGATTCTTTGTAAGAATACTTACCAGTAACAGGATCTTTTATAGATTTCACTACTTTCACGTGATCCCTTCCTGAACCTACGTTAGCTGCTCTTTGAGCTACCCTTGCGTTTTTCGATACCTTTGCCATGATTATTTAATTTCCTTGTGAACAGTATATTTTTTTAACACTGGATTGTACTTTTTGATTTCCATTCTATCCGGTGTATTCTTTCTATTTTTTTGTGTAACATATCTAGACATACCAGGCATTCCGCTTGCTTTGTGCTCAGTACATTCTAATATGATTTGCAATCTGTTACCTTTTGCTTTTTTGGCCATTTCTTTACTATTTTAATATTTCGATATTATAATTTTACTCCGGTATCTACTCCTTTGTAATTCAATTCTTTAATGTATTCATAAAGTCCTTTTTTATCAATGTTTCTCAAGGCATATGAAGATACTTTTAAAGTTATCCATTCACCTGTCTCAGGCAAGAAGAATCTCTTTGTATGAAGATTTGGTAAAAACCTTCTATTTGTCTTTCTATTTGAGTGAGAGACATTATGACCTTTCATAGGTCTTTTTCCAGATAATTGGCAAACTCTTGGCATGATGTTTATATTTAGTGTATGCTATGCAAAATAATTATATTATAAAATATGTGACTCCGAAAGGATTCGAACCTTTAACCGCCTGATTCGTAGTCAGGTACTCTATCCAGTTGAGCTACGGGGCCTGATGGATTTAGTATATACCCCTAAGGATTTGTACTAAATACTATAAATCAACGTTTTATGCTTCAAAAAAAGACACTTCTGTCTCAACTATTTCGATTCAGGGTGCAAAGGTAAAACATTTATTTTATTTGTGCAATATTTTTTCAAAGAAAAACGAATAAAATTTATAAGCTTTAAAGGTTGATTGTTAGTGATATGTCTTTGAACTGAGTCCTGAGAGACCATTTTTTCAAAGCGGAAAAGTGAAACCTAATCAAAATATAATACAAAAACTTGATAAATTTTACGAGTTATGGCTTCTACCCCACAAATGATAGAGATCTTTAGAAATATCTTCCAATGCTTCTACCATCATTACCAACCACTCTTTATTTGAAAAATGGTGGACCTCAGATGGAATGCCTTCCACTACTATTTTTAACTTATTTAGATAATTGTCCGAAGAAATAAAATGGGATTTAGATTCCAATTCAGGAAAATACACCTTCAGATTATCAAAATCATAAAAAGGTATTTTTTGTAGTGCTTTTTGCTTCGTTCTCACATCTATATCCTTAAAACAAACCTTCATCGTTCTTAAACGCTCTGATTTTACAGTTGACTTTTCAAAGATAGGTTGTATAAATATGCTCTCATTTCGGAATTGTACTTTCCTTTCTATTTCCAATATCTTCATTATGGAATTATTGAAGTTCGTAGTTTTTCCTAAAACATCAGAATTTTCATCTGTTTTTTTATTGGTAGATAGTTTTTTATGTTTTAGAGAATCCTTTAAAAGAGCTTTATCTGATTGAATACCTATTTGGACCAATGCGTTGGACAAGTCATTGATGTAAGATGGATTGTAAGCTGCATGATAATATAATTCTTCACATATTTTCATAGGATGGTCTGGAAAGTCATCAAACTTTCGTTCATGTTTTTTATGATATGTAGAAAGCGAAAAAGGACAATATCTGGCACCACGCCCTATCAACTGAGCCTCTGAAAGAGTGGTTTGTGATACTTTTGTAACTTTATGGCCTGTGGTTTGATGTTCCGATACACGCACAATATCAAATAAATTCAACACGTCCCACCCTTCATTGAGTTTATCCACTGCAAAAATAATTCTGCAGGGATTGTCAATTTGTTCTAGATTATTCAGCAAGTAATGTTTGTCTTCATTGTCCGATTTACTATTGATAATGATGCATTTACTTTCTGAAAAATCTTCCTGCAATTCTAGGATGAGATTGGGTATTTCTATGTCTTTATTCATAAAATAATCCCAGGCTTTTTGTACCACATTGTTTTGAGAAGACATGACTATATTTATAAGGTCTTCATTTTTTAATCTGTCTAATTTTTTATGGAAATCATTGTAAAAATGTTGACTTTCCGCAATTGTTTTTGACTTAAAAAGCAAAATGGGTTGAATATCCAATCCATGAGACAAAAATAACTTTTTCCGATATTGACTGAGTAAAACTGCTTGCATTGCTCTAGAAAAAGGGTCGATATTCGCTTGTAGAACATGAACTTCTTTAGAGAATTTATCCAACCTAAATTGTTTGAGCGAATAATCAAAGATAAGTTTGTCTCGATATTTTTCGGCAATCATTGGATTATTAAAATCGACTGTGGCTGTGAGCTCCAGCAGTATATTGTGGGTATTGGAACTAAAAATATTTTTTACAGTTTTTTCCCAACTTTCAATGGATTCTGTCTCTTCTTTATTGAGTTGGCCTTTTTTGGTTTCAGCATTGATATGATGGGCTTCGTCTGATATAAGTACTATTTTTTTATCTTCAAAATCTTCATAAGTGATACTGTTTTCACTTGGATAATTTAGCTTAGAATGTAGGCCCTGAATAGTAGTGAATACAATATTGATATCGTCTAAATAGGTGGATTGGAAATTAAAATTTTCCATTATATTGACTTGCTGTCCGTGGATTTGGATATTCTGATGAAATAAATATTTTGCAGAATTTGCATTAAGAAAGTTATCTTTAGTCTTTTCTATAATTGTGGAACTATTGACAAAAAAAATAAAATTGCGGTATCCTAAATAATAAAGGTGTAGTATGCAGCCAGCCATGATAAGAGTTTTACCACTGCCCGTAGCCATATGAAAAAGATAATGTTTGTTGGCATCACTGTATGTAGTAGTTAGCTGTAAAAATCGATCTAGCGCCTGCTTTTGATAGGGTCGTAGTGCAAAATTTGGATTGAGATTCCCAGTAATATATTTAGGTATTATCCCCATATTTGAAGCGTAAGAAATTTGCTCATCTAAGTTCATAATAAATAATTTTTAGTACTTTTCTATGTATTCGATGAGCTGTGGCAAGGTATGCGCTTTATTTATAGGACAACGCCAATACACCCTTTGAGTCCCTTCAAATGTCCATGTGTTGGGTTGAAGTGTATTAATATAGTCGATGATTTGTGGTCGGGTACTCCATCCAAAAAACAAGGGTTTTGAATATTTCTCAATTTTGAGTAGGCTTTTGATGCCATCAGGGTGCTGTGAAATATCTTCGTAAAGTTTTTCAAAATCATCATACCCATTTTTATAGGTTTTAGCATAAAAATATACTTGAATATGTATGTGAGACTCTATACTTTCAGGTGGGATTATGCTGAGTCCTTTGTTATGACTTGCGGTAATTTTAATATCCCTTAATCGAATAATATTCTCGTGGGTTTCGTCTTTTGGAGGTATCGAAGATTTTACTTCCACTTTCATCTTTTGGTTTCCTACAATAAAATCCCATCCCGGATCGGCACTTTCAAAATTATCTGTCCTCATTTCGTCGTAGTCAATGAGGGTGTGGGCATTATTACATTTTGATTTTAATAAATAAAAAATACAATTTTTGGCTATATCTCCCATAAATATATTGTCTAACAATTCAATTGGAGTTCTCCCATACATGAGATTTTTTACAGTATAGCGATACTTTTTGATAGTATTAACTATCGTTTTTTGAACTATTTCTTCATTGAAGGGCAGAACTACAATATCTTTTTGTGTCATATTATGTCATATTATAAAACAGTCGAGTACACTTTTTATCCATTTCTGAGACGCTGTAATCTTTGTCTTCCATTTCGCTCACTGGCACATAATTCATATTGTGGTCAAAGATACTCAAAAGCATTTTTTTTAATGTTGGTATTTCATGAGTTTCATTATCTTTAAACATATTATCCAACAAAGTAATATCTACTTGATAATTGACAATAGAATGGAGCTTAATTTTTTGATACAAGTCTAATAATTCGTCGTAGGTTTTGGCTTTTAAAATGGCGTCAATATATATTTGATTCATCTTCAGTAATTCACAATAAACAAAATCTCCACCGCCTTTCCATTCTACTTCGTTGGAAATGCCAACTTCCATACCTTGTATGACTTTTCTAAGTCTTTCGGCAGTCACATCTTCTATATAGTCCATCTGTTCGATGCCAATAAATCTTCTGCGAAGCTTCATAGCGACGGCCAAAGTAGTACCACTCCCTGCAAAAAAATCCAATACAATATCATCTTTTTGAGTTCCAAGTTCGATAATGCGTTTGAGTAAACTCTCGGGTTTTGGAGTCGCAAATTTGTATTCGCCAAAATATTTCAAAATCTCAGACCTTGCTACTTGATTGTGACCTACTTCATCATGGAGCCAGATACTTTTGGCCACCATGCCTTGTTGCACTTCCGTTAAAAATTGTTTTATTTGCGGTTTGGCATCACCTTTTACTCCAAACCATATTCTATTGTCTGCCAATTTTTTAAGATAGTTTTCTTTAGAAGTTTGCCAACAGCTGCCCGAAGGTGGATGCACAATTTTTCCAGAATGGGTTTCAATAGGGTAGTCGTAGTCTTTGGAATAAGTTTTGACAGAAAAACCTCCTGGTTTCCATGGCCCTCTCGGGTCATTGTCTATGTTTTTGTATCTCTCATTCATTTTTTCTGTACGAGGCAACAATTGAGCCTTGAACTGAGATTTATCCTTCGCGAATACTAAAATGTGGTCATGATTATCCGAAAAATATTTAGCATCGTTGGAGGGACTATATTTTTTTTGCCAAATAAAATTGATCACAAAATTGTCTCTTCCCATGATTTCATCGCATAATACTTTAAGGTAGTGGCCTTCTCTGTCATCTATGTTGATCCAAAGTGAGCCATCAGGAGTCAGTAATTCTTTAGCTACTTCTAGCCTATTTTTCATAAATGTAAGCCAAGAAGCATGGTTGAAACTATCATTGTAATTGAAGCCGTCGCCACCTGTGTTGTATGGAGGATCTATGTATATAAGTTTTATTTTTCTGAAGTATTTTTTCCGAATCGAATGTAGAGCTATAAGATTGTTGCCTTTGATCAACAAATTATCATGAATAGTTACTGAATCTACTTCATGACTTCCTGTTTCATCATATTTTTTGAATTGGGTCATTACTTTGGGCTGTAGCATCTTGTCGATAGCTTCAGGCGCTAAAATCTCATTATAAAATATTTCTTGTTGGGATTGTTCTTCTCGGGTTTGTCCTCCTTCTAGTACACAATCTTTGAACGGAAAATCCAATACTATTTGTTTAGAATGAGAAAGATATTGTTCATCGTCGGTCAAGCCTATTTTGTTCTTAAAGGCCGTAAAGCTGTCAGGTAAAAATTGTTTGTTTGAGACAAACTTTTGAAACTTAATTTTATCAAAAACCCATAAGCCCTCAACATCTACAAAAAAATGTTTTTTGCAGGTAGGGTTTTTTAACAATATGGACAACAAGTTTTTATCAAGCTTTAAACTTGCCTCCACAACAATATTTTTTAATAACTTTCCATTTTGAGAGAAATTTTTGCTTTCCTCTAGTACTGCCGTTACTTCTTCATATAGTGTCATCTATCTATTGTATGCTATTTTATTTCTATCGAAAAGATTATTAAATTTATTTTGGTTAATAAAGGAATTATTAAAACAAACGACAAAAGTAATAAAAATAATTTTATTGATCAGGAAAATATCAAGTTATTGTATTTTTAATAATATCGTTTATTTAAATCAATAAGAAGCAGAAAGAGAAATTCACATTATATTTTTTTTGAAATGTAATAAACCTTTTTTTATAAATATACTTATGGAAGGGAATGAAAGTAAATAGATGAAAATATTAATAATAGGCGGCGGCATTGCTGGTCTTTCAACAGCTGTAAGAATGGCTGCAAGAGGCTACGAGGTTCATCTCTTTGAAGGAACAGACACTTTAGGCGGGAAATTACACGAATTTACTATGGATGGGTTTCGTTTTGATTTTGGTCCATCCTTATTTACGATGCCACAATATGTTCTAGACCTTTTTATTGTAGCTGGCAAAGACCCCAAACAATACTTTGACTTCATCACGCTCGAAACGATATGCAATTACTTTTGGGCTGACGGTACGACGTGCAGTACTTTCAGAGACAAAGAAACCACTGTTAAAGAGTTATCTTCAAAACTAGGAGAATCTGAAGAAAGTTTGTTGAAATATTTTGACAGGAGTAGAGAAAAGTATGAATTGACAGGACGCACTTTTTTAGAAAATAGTTTACATAAATTCAAAACTTGGTGGACAAAGGATGTATTAAAAGCCCTGCTAAATCTTCATAAATTTGATATTTTTGGCACATTACACAGTGTTAATAAGTCATTTTTCAAAAATCCTAAAACTGTTCAGCTTTTCGATAGGTATGCCACATACAATGGGTCAAATCCCTACAAAGCTCCTGGTATGTTGAGTATAATTCCTCATTTTGAATATGGGTTTGGTGCTTTCATCCCTACAAAAGGCATGAATCAAATTACAGAATCTATTGTGAAATTGCTGGATGACATGAAAGTCAACATCCACAAAAATTGTAAAGTGACACAAATACTAAAAGATGGCCACAAAGTTAGTGGTTTGGTCACTGCCGATGGTCAAAAATGGGAAGGCGATATAGTTATTTCAAATATGGATGCTTATTTCACCTATCTTCATTTGTTGAATGATGAAGCCAAAGCGCAAAAAGTTCTCCAACAAGAACGTTCTTCATCGGCACTTATATTTTATTGGGGTATTCAAAAGGAGTTTTCCCAATTGGACTTACACAATATTTTTTTTAGCAAAGACTACAAAAATGAATTTGAACATATATCGCAAGGTGTAGTATGTGACGACCCAACGATTTATATCAATATCACTTCTAAATATGTCAAAAGTGACGCACCCAAAGGTACTGAAAATTGGTTCACCATGATTAATGTGCCTTACAATAGTGGCCAAAACTGGGATGAAATCATTGAAAAAAGTCGTCAAAATATTATAAAAAAATTATCTCAACAGCTGAGCGTGGATGTAGGCACCCTCATCACTTGCGAATATGTTTTGGATCCACGAATCATTGAGTCCAAAACCTTTTCTTACACAGGTTCACTGTATGGGACGAGTTCCAATAATCCATGGGCCGCTTTTGCAAGACATCCCAATGCATCACCACAATATACTAATCTCTATTTTGTAGGTGGAAGTGTCCATCCAGGAGGCGGCATACCATTATGTATTTTGGGAGCAAAAATTGTAGATGAATTAATCCACTCAACCCATTGATGTATGAACAAAGATATGTCCGAAAAATATATACCTTCCTTTCTTGTGATATCGTCCTATCTTTTTGGGATAGTTTGCATAAAATTGGGTTATTATCCAGAATTGGTCAACTTGACATGGTTTCAGATGCTGCTTACAGCTAGTGTATTGATTTATGTACAATGGAAAAACAATAATTCTGGTTTTTACAGATTTTTAGCCATTTCTTATTTCGTAGGCTTTATAGTTGAAGTAGCGGGCATCAATACGGGCGTGATATTTGGCGAATACACTTATGGAAATGTTTTAGGCTGGAAATCTTGGGGCACTCCATGGATGATTGGTGTCAACTGGTTCATTGTCACTTATGTGGTGAATCAATTTATAAGCCAATGGCAGCTCAATATTTATCTACACTCCATAGTGGCAGCATTTTTCATTACAGCTCTAGATTACATTATAGAACCCACTGCTATTGAATTGGGCATGTGGACTTGGGCGTCCAATATTATTCCTCTAAAGAACTATGTGGCGTGGTTTGTGGTAAGTTTAGGTCTAAGCTATTATTACCATTTACAAAAGTTACCCATCAAATATATTTCGTACATCGTCTTGGGGCTGATGATTTTGTTTTTTGTGGTGTGATATGTTGTTTGTACAACATTTAAACATAAGAAAGCTTCTTTTTCATTTTGGCCATAAGACTTTTGGCATTACATTTTTATCATTAACACCGAAAGGTTGATATTATTGGTTGCAAAGAGTAATGTATAATATAGCCTATTTTCATTAATATTTTATTGTTTCATATATTTTGATAAGAATTATTTTTGATATCTGTTGATAATATAAATGATTTTGAAAGATAAAGAAAAACACTTTTTTGAATTACTTAGCCATTAAAATTTATTTATTTGTTTATTTATTTTAATTTTACGCCCAAATAAAGTGTATAATATGGCAGAAAAACGCAGATGTTTGGAGTGCGATGATACTTTTGGTGGTCGGAGGGATAAAAAATTTTGTTGCGATCAATGCAGAACCTCCTACTACAATAAGCAGAATACTGATCAAAATAATTTTATGCGGAATATTAATAATATTTTGCGTAAAAACAGACGAATTTTGGAGTTTCTCAACCCATCTGGTAAAACAACAGTTACAAAAACCGCACTATTGGACGAAGGTTTCAAATTCGCATATTTTACGAATGAATACAAAACAAAGGCAGGAAAAATTTACCGATTTTGTTACGAATTTGGATATATAGAGCTTGAGAACAATTTATATACATTGGTCATCCGAAAAGAATATGTAGAATAAATGGCAAGAGATAAAAAATATATTGACTTTTTTCATCAAGAGAAGATAAAGGAAAAACCGAAAAACTTTAGCCCACTACGTGCAAAAATCCATGAAGTTATCTTTGAAGCCGAGACTACAGAAGGCAAGCTCTTTGATGTGGTATTGCTCATTATGATAGTCATGAGCATCATTATAGTCATGTGGGAAACGGTTCCTTATTATTACGACAATTATAGAAGCATTTTTTTACTTTTGGAATGGATATTTACAATATTTTTTACAATTGAGTATTTTTTGAGAATATACAGTGTGCACAAACCTAAATATTATATTTTTAGTTTTTTTGGTGTTGTTGATTTACTCTCTATCTTGCCGAGTTATTTGGCACTATTGGTGCCTGGCCTACATTCCTTGATGATTATTAGGGGACTAAGACTATTGCGCGTTTTTAGAATATTTAAGTTGGATAGTTTTGTAGAGCAGGGCAACATGATAATATATGCATTGCACGAAAGTAGAAAAAAACTTACTGTTTTTGCAATAACTATTACTATCATAGTTACAATTTTTGGAAGTGTTATGTACCTCGTAGAACACAATGTCAATGCTCAATTCAATAGTATTCCTATGTCTGTATATTATTGTATCGTTACTGTCACGACTGTAGGCTATGGTGATATCACTCCTTCGACAGAGTTGGGTAAATTACTTGCTTCAATACTCATGTTTACAGGTTATATTATCATAGCTGTACCCACAGGCATTGTAACATCTAGTCTTATGGATAATAAAAACAAATACAATACCTTAGTTTGTAATCATTGTGGTAAGGAAGGACATGATCCTTTGGCCAATTACTGTGATAAATGTGGTGAGAAGATGTGAAAGAAGTTGTTTAAAATTACATTTTCAGCCCCACAAAAGGCTTAAAAGAAACACTGCCGTTTCCACTTTTAACTGCTCGATAATGGAAAGGAAAAAGCAAGCTACTAAAATATAAAGCTAAGTAAAAAATAAGCATACCGCAGTATTATTTCAGGCCCTGAATGACCATATAAATTCATGATATGTTGTTATAGTTTTAAGAAATATTCTATTATTTTTCACTTTTCTTATAAAGTCGTCTTATCTTTACACCTCAAACCGAAATCCTATATGAATTATTCAAAAAATATGACTCCGGAAGGCATTGAGCTTAAAGATGTTTATAAGTCAGAGGACATAAACGATGTTGCTCACATAGGTCACGTGTCAGGTTTACCTCCTTTTTTAAGAGGTCCATACAGTACTATGTATTTGAACTCACCCTGGACAATTCGTCAATACGCTGGTTTCTCCACTGCACAAGAAAGTAATGCCTTTTATAAAAGAAATCTGGCCGCCGGTCAAAAAGGACTTTCTGTGGCCTTTGATTTAGCAACACATAGAGGTTATGATTCTGATCATCCCCGAGTTGCTGGAGATGTGGGCATGGCTGGTGTTGCTATTGATAGCGTAGAAGATATGAAAACACTTTTTGATGGAATTCCATTAGACCAAATGTCTGTTTCGATGACTATGAACGGAGCAGTGATACCTGTCATGGCTTTTTTTATTGTTGCAGCTGAGGAGCAAGGAGTGACCATAGATCAATTGAGTGGAACGATACAAAACGACATACTCAAAGAGTTTATGGTGCGCAATACCTATATCTATCCGCCCGCATCATCTATGCGAATTATTTCCGACATCTTCGCTTACACTTCTTCGCATATGCCTAAATTTAACAGTATATCCATCAGCGGTTACCACATGCATGAGGCAGGCGCACCGGCAGATATAGAACTCGCCTACACCCTCGCAGATGGTCTTGAATACATAAGGTCTGGACTAAAAGCTGGGTTAAAAATTGATGATTTTGTAGGACGTTTTTCATTTTTTTGGGGCATTGGCATGAATTTTTTTATGGAAATAGCCAAAATGCGCGCTGGAAGACTCCTTTGGGCTAATATTGTCTCTCAATTTCAACCACAAAACCCTAAATCTTTGGCTCTACGAACACACTGTCAAACTTCTGGCTACAGTCTCACAGCTCAAGATCCTTATAACAATATAGCCCGCACTTGTATTGAAGCTATGGCTGCTGTTTTTGGGGGTACACAATCATTACATACCAATTCATTGGATGAAGCCATTGCTTTACCTACAGATTACAGTGCAAAAATAGCAAGAGACACACAAAAATATCTTCAATCAGGCACTGGAATAACTCAAGCTTTAGACCCAATGGGCGGCGCTTATTATGTGGAAAAGCTCACCGATGAATTGGTATCCAAAGCATGGAAACATATAGAAGAAATAGAAGCTTTGGGCGGAATGACCTCTGCCATAGAAGCAGGAATTCCCAAAATGAGAATAGAAGAAGCTGCTGCTGCCAAACAAGCGCGGATTGATTCAGGTATTGAAAACATAGTAGGTATCAATCTTTTCAAAAAAGACATAGACACTACTCTCGAAATCCTTAAAGTGGATAATACAAAAGTCAGAGAAGAACAGATTCAAAAACTCACAGAAATAAAAAAACAAAGAAATAATACTAAAGTCAATGAAGCATTGGCCGCATTAAGAAATAGTGCACAATCTGGAGAAGGCAATTTGTTGGCTTTGGCTGTGGATGCTGCACGTCAGCGAGCGACATTAGGCGAAATATCCTTGGCTATGGAAGAGATTTTTGGTCGATATAAAGCCAATAATGCTACAATATCTGGTGTGTATTCTAAAGCAATAAGTATGGATGATAAATTTGCTAAAGCTCGGGAATTGTCCGATAAATTTTCCCAAATAGAAGGCAGACGACCCCGTATTATGGTCGCTAAGTTGGGCCAGGATGGTCATGACAGAGGCGCAAAAATTATTGCGACAAGTTTTGCAGACTTAGGTTTTGATGTGGACATGGGTCCCCTTTTTCAAACACCAGAAGAAGCAGCAAGGCAAGCTGCTGAAAATGACGTGCATATCTTAGGTATATCTTCGTTAGCCGCTGGTCATAAAACTTTAGTGCCTCAGACTATTGCAGAATTGAAGGCCATTGGGCGCGATGATATTTTAGTAGTGGTAGGTGGTGTCGTGCCGCCTCAAGACTATGACTATCTATTTGAGCAAGGAGTTTTGGCTGTATTTGGCCCGGGGACCATCATCAGTGAAGCCGCAAGTACTATCCTGCATGTATTGATAGAAAGTAGAACAGAATAAACACCCATGATGAATCAAAATATTGGACAAATAGCGCTCGTCGTCAGAGACTATGATGAAGCCATTGCTTATTATACACAGAAGCTTCACTTTGAGCTTGTAGAAGATACCGCATTGAGTGACATCAAAAGATGGGTTAGAGTCAAGCCCAAAGGGGAAGGTTCGTTTTCACTGCTATTGGCCAAAGCGGCCAATGAAGAACAAATGTCTCGTATAGGAAACCAAACCGGAGGAAGAGTTTTTCTTTTTTTATATACCGATAATTTCGACAGAGACTTTAAAAATCTTTTAGAAAACAATATCAAAATAGTGCGCCCGCCCACTGAAGAACCCTACGGAAAAGTCTGCGTTTTTGAAGATATTTATGGCAATTTATGGGATTTGATAGAGGCGCAATAAAGGGATTTTGGGCGGGGGATGAATGAAGGGGTTGGGTTTTTTCTAATGGAAAATGGACAAAAAGAACCAACGAACCATGCAATGGCTGTAATACGCGAAGCTATACATGCCGATTATAACAGATTAGGGATAAGAGATGGTAATGAACATAAATCTAAGCATACAGCCGTTGAGGAATATCGGACACAGCTCAAAGAAAATACAATACGGGATTATTATAATTTAACCAAAAGAATGATTGAAGATGCAAAAATAATCATTTCCCGTGCTATCGCGAGTTTGCAACTCGTGCTTCCAACCATTTCCAAGACATACCTACTAAAAACCCTTGTTATCACAAGTTTCCAACCTGTGGTCTCTTTACAATAATAATTTTTCCCAAATCTAAAAGAACATTTATCATGTATAACCAATAATATTCCTCAGCAATATCACCCATTTCACACACTTGATATATCCCTCCACTCCCCGACCCATTCACCTACGACAACAAAGGCAACACATTAACACATAATAGTGCTCTGTCCAGATAAAGAACTAAATAATTTACGGCTCTTTTTGAATATCTCTGCGTTGAAAAGCCTCGCCGTAG
>CAZBCV010000010.1:0-31461 GCA_964490495.1 uncultured Aureispira sp.
TATCTTTGTATTCTTTGACACAAAGAGATTGAGGGCTAATTTTTTTTGTGGGCATGGACTCTTAATTAATTATTGTGCAAAGGTAACTTAAAATAAAATATATTTTAGTAGAAAAAAACACCATTTTATAAGCTACACCCTCACACTAGACATGCCGCCATCTAAGTGGAGTATTTGACCTGTCATCCATCGACCGCCCTCAGTCAATAAAAAAATAGCTAATTTGGCCATATCTTCTGCTTGTCCAATAGATTTTAAGGGGTGTCTTTGACCCGCAGCTTCTATTTTTTCAGGTGTGGATAACAATTTTTCAGCAAGTGGCGTTTGGGTTAACGATGGAGCTATTGCATTGACACGAATATTGGGGGATAACTCTGCCGCTAAGGATCTCGTGAGTCCTTCTACTCCGCCTTTGGCCGTAGCTATTGATGCATGAAAGGGCATGCCTTGCTGTACAGCAACAGTGCTGAATAAGACTATGCTAGGATTATTTTCTGATTTTTTAAGACCATTCAAGCATGTTTTAATACTTTTTACTGCACCTAATACATTTATATTAAAATCTTCAAGAAATTGTGTTTCAGAAATGGACTTGAAAGGTTTTAGAACTATAGAGCCTGGACAATAAACCAACCCATCAATTTTCTCTGGTAATGAACTGATCTCAATCTCTTGCTGAAGAATGTCCAAGGATATATGTCTTAGTTGGTCAGAATCAACTAAGTTGAGGCGATTCCTTGAAAATACAGTTACATGATGTCCTTGTAAAATAAGATTTTCTACAATACTTTTCCCGATACCTTGACTTCCTCCTACAACAACAATGTTCCTTTTTATCATTTTCTATTTTTTGAGGCCCAAACATCACAAATATATTTTTGTTCTAGTCTTTGATGTGTTTAGTTACATTCAACATATTTGAGGATATAATCAATATCCACATTTTTTTCAATGAGTTCTATGGCTTTTCTCACTTTCCATGGTGTTGATCTATTGATTTTAACTTCAATTTTATTTATTCTAAGGAAAGCACCATATGTGTCAAGGTGGGTTTTGATGAGGGGTAATTTATTTTTTTCAATATATTTGATAGTATGTTTGTCCATTTGTCCTTCTCCAGTGGCTACAATACCTGATAGAGGACAATTGTTAATATTGTTTAGAGCTGCCATCGTCTCAATTTTTTTAATGGCATCATTCATAGACCTTGTTGCAACCACTAATAACAAGTCTTGTGAGCTTTTTAGTTCTTTAAGGTCTATCAGTGAGCCTGCAATGATACTTTCTACTTTATTGTTGACAAAATCCGCATTGTATGTGACGACACCTTTTACAGCCTCTGAAACAGACTTGATAAGTGGGTAAGCCAGTTCTTTTTCATAAGGTATGATTCCTAAAAGTGGAATATTCTTTTTTGCAAGCCATATTCCTACATATTTTTTTACCTTTTCCAATTTTTCAGGTATTACTTTATTGATAATCACACCAATAATTGGTACTTTTTCTTCTCGAAATAGAGCTGTACACATATTGAGCATATCTATTGTACTACCAATACCACCTTCAACTATCATCACAACACCGGCATTGAGTAATTTTGCTACTCTTGCATTACTGACATCTGCAATACTTCCAACTCCAGGATGTCCTGTCCCTTCAAATATCGTTAAACTGTGTTTTTGATTAAGCGAAATGGCAGATTTTAGCAACAATTTTTCTAAATGTGTTGCTTCAGGATTGTCTAAATAAAACTCAGTGGCTCCTGGTCCAAGGATGATAGGACTGTGCAATTCGGGAATGGGGTCAAAACCAATTAAGTCAGAAAACAAAACAGTGTCTTTGTCCACACGAAGGTCTTGAATATCTAAAAATTTCTGACCTACGGGCTTACTATAGCCAACATTGATATTTCTATTGATACAAGCTGCCACCAGACCCAAAGTCGAAGTTGTTTTGCCCACATGTTGACTTGTGGCGGCTACATAGATGTTTTTATATTGAGACAATATTGAATTATTTTAGATTTTCAAGAGATATAAACTAAACCAAATCTTTTTGGCCTAATTGATCTAACTCATTTTGGGCTTTAGGATCTTCTCCATATTTATTGGGTCCTTTGGTACCTTCTGTAAACAAAAAGACAATTAATATGATTCCACCCACAAAGGGTATAAGTGAAATTAATATAAACCAACCACTTTTTTCAGTATCATGTAATCTTCTCACTAATACAGCCAACGAGGGAATAAATATGGCTAAAGCAAAAACTACATATAAAGTCATACCCAGATAGGTTAATAAAGAACTTTCTATAATAAGTCCAATAATCGCAGGAATGTAAAGAATAAGATAAATTATAAATGAAGTCAAAGCAAAATACCAATATTCTTTTCTTCGAGCTCTACCATCGAATTGTGCATACTTATTTTTAATAACATCCAAAAATATTTCCATGATCATTTTGTTTTTTAAATTAATATAATAAACAATTAAAGGCACAAAGAAACAAAAATATATTAATAATAAAAAAAATAATTTAATAAAAATTGAATTAATTTATTTTATAACAAAAAAAGCCAACCGAAATCTCGATTGGCTTTTATAATATTTAAGAAAAATTCTATATAATTTAAGCGTACACAGACTCTTTCTTGAATTTCATAGCTAATAAAGCATATACTATTGCTCTATATTTATTTCTATTGGATTTGCCCATTTTTTCTATGGCTTCATCTATTGCGGCATCCAATTCAGGACCATCAGCTAAACCTAACTTTTTCATTAAAAAGTTTTTCTTAACAGTATCTTTTTCTGATTGATCTGACCCGGAAACGAGAGAAGCATCAGCCAAATAAATAGATGGACCTAAGCCTTTGGTCACTTTTCTTAGAAAATCATCAGGAATGTTTAATCCTAATTCTTTTGCGCTTGCCGTGTAAAGTGCTACTTTTTCTTCAAATTTACTCATTGATTTTTTGTTTTTTGAATGATAAAAAATATTAGTTAATACCTGATATGTACTGATTTAAGCTATAAGGTCAGTACATAAATTATTATAAATACGAATGTCTTATAAAAAAGTCACATATTTTGACGCAAAAATAATAAAAATATAATTAATTGTATGATAAATATGTTTTTTTTTTCATATTTAAAGCGTTTTTTCTAAAATCAATAGAAATTACTTATTAAAGATAATACATAATCAAAAATAATAACTGCAATAACGGTAATTAAATTTGTAAAGTATATTATTGAACAATGACTAATAAATCAAAATAACATCAATCAATTTATTTAGAAATAATCTAAATAATAACAAAACACATATTAAATTTTGTTATTAATTGGCATAAGTCATACATTTGTGGCAAAATTGAATTTTACAAAAGTATGACAATTGATTTTAATATCTTAAATAAATTCAAATATAATCCAATGGTTATATTCAATAAATTGACAATCAAAAATTTAGCTCTAATTGCGTTTTTGATAATTAGCTATTCTGTGAGTGCAGAAGTTACTCCAGATGCGGGTAAAGAGCTTTTCAAGAATTATTGTGCAGCCTGTCACAACAGAGATATGAGAACTAATGCCACTGGACCTGCTTTGGCTGGAACCCAGGCTGCATGGGGCGATGATGAGGCATTGTATGCTTGGATAAGGAATTCCCAGGAAATGATTAAAAAAGGTCATCCTCGGGCTGTTCAACTATGGAATCAATACAAGCCCACAGTAATGACAGCTTTTCCAAACTTAACAGATGATGAAATTGGGAGTATTCTGGCTTATGTCAATGGTGTAGCCGACGGAACGTATGGTGTTAAACCAGGTGCCGCAGTAGCATCCGCAGACACAAAAGTCGAAAAGAAAAGCATGTTACCTATGTACTTAGTGATAGCAGGTATTTTAGCGTTGTTAGCTTTACTTCTAGCTAAAATTATAAGTAGCCTTAATGTTATTGCCTCTGCTAAAGAAGGGCACACAGTTGCACCTAAAACACTAACAGAATTATTAACATCTAAAGGTATTATTACTTTTGGTATATTTGCAGCTATTATTATTGGTGCCTATTTTACAGTCACTAAAGCTACGGAGTTAGGACGTCAAGAAGGTTATGCCCCTGAACAACCTATAAAATTTTCTCACGAAACTCATGCAGGTGTTCACAAGATAGATTGTCAATATTGCCACGATAGTGCAGCAAAATCAAAACATTCAAGCATTCCAGGGACTAACACTTGTATGAATTGTCATTCGGCCATCAAAAATGGCAGTAAATATGGTACAGGTGAAATAACTAAAATATATGCATCCATTGGTTTTGACCCCAATACCAACAAGTATATTGAAAATTATGACAACAAATCTGAGGATGAAATTAAAGCTATATTCACTAAGTGGATAAGCGATGAATATAAAAGAACAAAAGAATTGGCCGATTTAGATGCTGTTGGAGAAAGAGAGGTCGTAAAACAGTGGGCTGAAATAAAGAGTTCATTAACGAATGACGAAAAGAAAAAAATCCAAGGCCCAATAGAGTGGGTAAGAGTACATAACTTACCAGATCACGTATATTTTAATCACGCTCAGCATGTTACTGTGGGCCAATTAGAATGTCAAACTTGCCATGGTAAAGTAGAAGAAATGGAAGTATTAGCTCAAATGTCACCGCTTTCTATGGGGTGGTGTATCAATTGTCATAGACAAACTGAGGTTAAGTTCAATGACAATGAGTATTATGCAAGTTACCAAAGATATCATGAAGAGATTGCCGCTGGCAAAAGAAGTAAAGTCACTGTAGAAGATATCGGTGGGCTTGAGTGTCAAAAGTGTCATTATTAATTTGTATTAAAAAGACACATTAAAATTAAGAAATATTAATCTTATTATAATTATATAGATGAAAAATCAGATTGATAATATTTGGATAGGGCAAAAAGATTTGGAGCAAGAAGAGAGCTTCATGCTTGTAGCTGAGCAAGAATTTAATGGCGAACCTACAAAAATGGAAGATGTACCTGCTCATTTAGCAGGAAATCGTCGGGACTTCCTTAAGTTTTTAGGTTTTGGTTTGGGTGCTGCTACAGTTGCCGCAGGTTGTGATATACCCGTAAAACGAGCTATTCCATACGTAGTAAAGCCTGAACAAATTGTTCCAGGTATAGCTAATTATTACGCTTCCACATTTGTACAAGGTGGTGATTTTTGTCCAGTACTTGTAAAGACAAGAGAAGGTAGGCCGATAAAAATTGAAGGCAATGATTTGTCACCAATTACAAAAGGTGGTACATCCGCAAGAGCTCAAGCCTCAGTTCTAAGTCTTTATGATACTAATAGATATACAGGTCCTAAAGTAAAAACTGGAGTATCATGGAAAGATAGTACATGGGAAGAAGTGGACAAGTCTATTACCTCGTCTTTGTCTGCTAGTAAAAATATACGCTTAGTATCACATACAATAATGAGTCCAACTTCTAAAAAGACAATAGGTGAATTCATTTCGAAGTACCCTAATTCAAAATTAGTGACTTATGACCCAGTTTCATCATCAGCGATGTTGGATGCTAACGAGAAAAATTTTGGTGTAAGGGCCATTCCGTCGTATAAATTTGATCAAGCTGAAGTTATAGTTAGTTTTAATGCTGACTTTTTAGGTACGTGGATATCTCCTATAGAATATGCCTCAGATTATATCAAAGGTCGTAAAATAGCAGATGCCAAAAATGCTAAAATGTCGAGACATTTTCAAGTGGAGAGCCACATGTCATTAACTGGGTCAAATGCTGATAACAGAATTTTGGTTAAACCTTCTGAACAGGGTGTAGCTATTGCTTTTTTATACAATGAAATAACAGGAGCAAGCGCTCCAACTTCTGGTTTGAATTCAAAGGCCAAATCAGCCTTGACAAAGGTGGCTCAACAATTAAAAAAATCAGCTGGTAAATCATTAGTGGTCTCTGCTAGTACAAACGTCAATGAGCAGTTGATGATCAATGCTATCAATAATGCTCTCGGCAATTATGGTACGACTTTAGATATGGGAACTCCTTCCTATCAAAGACAAGGCAACGACACAGAACTTAAACAGTTTGTGGAAGATGTGAAGTCTGGAGCTGTTGATTGTGTTATACTAATGGGTGCAAATCCGCTTTATGATTGTACTTATGGTACACAATTGACTGAAAGCTTTGGAAAAATTAAAAGCAAAATTTCTTCCGCTTTGGTAGAAGATGAGTCTAGCAGTTTGTGTGATATTATAGTGCCGACAACACATTATCTTGAATCATGGGGAGATGTCGAAGCAAAGAAGGGACATTTTTCTCTTATTCAGCCAACGATTGCTCCTTTGTTTGATAGTCGCCCTATAGAAGTTTCATTACTCAAATGGTCTCAAAGTGAATCTTTAGATTTAGCGAGTAGCCAACCTTACTATGAGTATTTAAAGTCTTCATGGAGAAATAGTGTATTTGCTGGGCAAACCGCATTTACTTCTTTCCAATCGTTTTGGGACAGTGCCTTACATGATGGTGTTTTCGTAGCAGGTGGTAGTAATAGTCCGTCATATTCGGCGGCAGAAATAGGTTCTGATTTAACAAAAGTAAATACTTCTGAAATAGAGATTTCATTTTTTGAAACCGTTCAGATAGGCCATGGGCAATATGCTGGAAATCCTTGGTTAATGGAAATGGCAGACCCTGTAGCTCGAACTACATGGGGTAATTATCTGGCTGTTCCTGTCAACTTTAACGGTGTAAGCACCATGGAAGGTATGAATAATCTTGTGGATGGAGACTTAGTTGAATTGACAGTGGGTACAAAAAAAATGACTGTTCCTGTTATTCAACAATTTGGGCAAATGCCAGGAACTGTGAGTTTGGCTCTAGGTTATGGTAGAACAAATGCGGGTAATACAGGCTCAAATGTAGGCGTCAATGTTTTTGATAGCTTAACAATGGGAACTAATGGACCATCTTATTTTAATTCTAAAGTCGAAGTCTCTAATAAAATTGGTAAAGAAAAAGACTTTTCTTGCGTGCAATACCACCACACTATGGGGGTGAAAGGTATTGACAAAGAAACAAATACTGAGATTAATGCGGACGAAGCCGCACTTGTATTTTTTGATTATTTTACGGGTGCAAAAGGTTTCCAAGGTGCTTTAACAGATAGGTCGGTTGTTTATACCACTAATGTGTCAGAGTTGGCAAATACAATTGAGCATGTCCAGAAAAAACGAGCACATGCTCAACACTTAAATGCACAACAGATTTACAAAGGCCATGACAATCTTTACAGTCAAGGCCATCATTGGGGTATGCATATTGATTTGAATGCATGTATAGGTTGTGGTGCTTGTACAGTAGCATGTATGGCCGAAAATAACGTTCCTGTTGTTGGGAAACACGAAGTGGCCATTCATCATGAAATGACATGGTTAAGAATTGATAGATATTATTATGGAGATGTAGAAAATCCAAATACAATTTATCAACCTATGATGTGTCAGCATTGTGACAACGCTCCATGTGAGAATGTATGTCCTGTGAATGCATCCAACCATAGCGCGGAAGGTCTTAATCAAATGGCCTATAATAGATGTATTGGTACACGTTATTGTGCAAATAACTGTCCATATAAAGTAAGAAGGTTCAATTGGTTAGATTACACTAAAGCAGATATTTGGCCAGCTAACCAGCCTCGTTTACAAGAAGAGAAAGTGCCTTTTATGGCTGATAACTTGACAAGAATGGTGTTGAATCCTGACGTTACTGTTAGATCACGAGGAGTTATCGAAAAGTGTAGTTTCTGTGTTCAAAGAATTCAAGAAGGTAAATTGACAGCTAAAAAAGAAGGTCGAGCTCTTCAAGATAGAGATGTAAGTCCAGCTTGTCAAACATCTTGTCCTACTGGCGCAATTACTTTTGGTGATATGAATAACAAAGGTGGTGAATTAGTAGCAAAATTAGAATCACCATTGAATTACATAGTATTAGAAGAGATAAATGTTCGTTCATCAGTGACATATACTATGAAAGTCAATAATCGCGATAAATCGATGGACGCCTAAGTCCCAAATAATTTAATAATATTTAGAAATAACATTCAAAATATAAATAATGAGTGCTGTTGTAAGTCCAATTAGAAAACCTCTTATCACTGGTAATAAAACTTACCATCAAATAACCGAGGATCTTATTTCTCCGACGGAGAAAACCCCCACGAAAGCATGGGTGATAGGCTTTTTACTTTCCGTAGCTGTATTGACATACGGTGTTTTTTGTATTATCTGGACCATTTGGGTAGGTATAGGTTCTTGGAACTTAAATAGAACTATCAACTGGTCATGGGATATTACGAATTTTGTTTGGTGGATTGGTATCGGCCATGCGGGTACATTAATATCTGCCATATTGTTGCTTTTTAGACAAAAATGGCGTACAGGTGTAAACCGTGCAGCATAAGCGATGACAATTTTTGCCGTAATGTGTGCAGGCTTATTTCCATTGATTCACATGGGGCGTATTTGGCTGGCTATGTTTATTTTGCCTTATCCCAACACAAGAGGCCCTCTTTGGCCTAACTTCAACTCACCTTTGTTGTGGGACGTTTTTGCAATATCAACTTATTTGACTGTATCATTATTGTTTTGGTACACTGGTCTAGTTCCTGACTTTGCCACAGTAAGAGATAGAGCTAAAGGATTGAGAAGGAAAATTTACAATTCGCTATCTTTTGGATGGACAGGATCAGCAAAACATTGGCAAAGATGGGAATCGTTGTCACTAGTATTAGCTGGTTTATCTACACCATTGGTACTTTCAGTACATACGATAGTGAGTTTTGACTTTGCTACTTCGGTTATTCCTGGATGGCACACAACTATATTTCCACCATACTTCGTAGCAGGAGCCGTATTTTCTGGATTTGCCATGGTATTGACTTTAATGATTATCACACGTAAACTTCTTAAATTAGAAGACTATATTACAGTAGAACATGTTGAGTCAATGAATAAAATCATTTTATTGACGGGTACAATTGTGGGTGTAGCTTATTTGACAGAATTATTTATAGCCTGGTATTCAGGTTATGTATATGAGCAATTTGCTTTTTTCAATAGAGCCCTTGGACCTTATTGGTGGTCATATTTTGGTATGATGTTTTGTAATGTAATTGCTCCACAATTTTTCTGGAAAAAGTCTTGGAGAAGAAATATTACGTTGACATTCTTTTTGTCAATAGTCGTAAACATTGGAATGTGGTTTGAGAGATTTGTAATTATTGCTACAACTTTGGCAAGAGATTATTTACCTTCAAGTTGGTCTTATTACACACCTTCTTGGGTAGAAATTGGAATTTATATTGGTACATTTGGTCTTTTCTTTACGCTTTATCTTATATTTGTTAGAGTTGCGCCAGTGGTAGCAGTGGCTGAAGTAAAGAGTATATTGAAAACAGGAGGAAACCAGTATGTTGGAGAGAATGCCAAACACAGTCATTCACATTCTAATCATCATTAATTAATATAAAAATTTTAAAACCATTAAAAGATGGCAGATAAAAATATAAATGTAGTTTATGGCTTATATGATGACGAGGAGGATTTGCTTCGTGCCGTAAAATCAGCAAAAGAAAATCATCTAGAAATCTATGATGTTTACACACCGTTTCCAGTACATGGTCTTGACCCTATTTTGGGATTAGAAGAATCTAGGTTACATCAGGCAGGTTTCATTTATGGGGCTTTGGGAACGTTGACAGCATTTTTAGGTATGACCTGGATATTTGTAAGCGATTGGCCAAATATATTTGGAGGTAAGCCTTATTGGTCAGTACCCGCATTTATTCCTATTACCTTCGAGATGACAGTTTTATTTTCAGCAATAGGTATGACAGTAACATTTTATATTATTAATGGACTAGGACCTGGGGTTGTCAATAAACATTTAGATGATAGAATTACTGATGATAAATTTTGTATAGCATTTGATGCATCACAAGTAGATTCTAAAAAAGCTGAGGATTTCTTTAAATCATCAGGAGCGTCGGAATTTAATTCTAAAACCATTTAAGATATAAAACACAATGAATATAAAATATCAAATTTTAGCATTTTTTGGAATAGTAATATCAATGGGCTTGATGTCGTGTCAATCGGCGTCGGGCAATCAAACGGGCAGTGAATACATGCCTGATATGGCCCATTCCGTGGCCTATGAAGCCAATACTTTTGGGTATTACTATAATAATAGATGGGGAACAAAAGAAGAATTGCACGCAATGGTTCAACCTCGTAATCCTATTGAAGGAACTATTTCTAGAGGTATGACTAATGCTTCCCCTGGTCATGTACCTTATTACTATTCAGATAGTGAGGAAGAAAGAATAAGAGCCACCAATGAAATAATCAATAATCCATTTCCAATTACTTCAAAAGGTCTAGAAACTGGAAAACGCCTATACAATATTCAATGTGGTATTTGCCATGGTGAAAAAGGTGATGGAAATGGTTATCTTGCTAGAGAAGATGGTGGGAAGTATCCAGTTCAGCCGGCTAACTTTTTGTTAGATGAGTTTTTAACTGCATCAAATGGTAGATACTATCATGCTATAATGCATGGCAAAAATGTTATGGGCTCTTACAAAGATAAATTGTCCTACGAAGAAAGATGGCAAGTCCTTCATTATATTCGTTCACTTCAAGCAGGACACACTAAAAAGGAATATAATGCCACTTCAAATACTTACGATACAGCTTCGGTTCCTTTTTCTAATTGGCAAAAAAAGATCCAAGATGTAGTGGAAGAAGTGACTGAAGAAGTTGTTATAGTAAATGAGGGCGAATAAGTAATTTTATAAAAGTTAAAGAAATAAGTAAAAATGAATCAATATACATTATCTTCCAATCACCGAAATTTCCTTTTAGGTGCCATAGGTATTGGTATCATAAGTTTGGTATTAACCTGGATCAGTGATGACGCTTTTCATTCTAGATTTTGGACTAACTTTTTACACAACTCTACATTTTTTACAATGATAGCAGTGATGGCACTTTTCTTCTTGTCTGCAAGTATTCTTGCTTACGCTGGATGGATATCAGTTTTCAAAAGATTGTGGGAAGCATATTCAATGTTTCTTATTGTTGGTATGATATTATTACTGATAGTAGGATTAGGCAATTATATGCATTGGCATCATTTGTATCATTGGGCTGATGAAGCTGAGGTAGCCATTGATCCAATATTAAAAGGCAAATCCTCTTTCTTGAACAAGAATTGGTATTTCTTAGGGACATTAGTTTTTGTAGGCGCATGGTCTTTCTTTGCCTATAAGTTACGTTCTTTATCTCATGCTGAGGATAATAATGGCAATTCATCATATTCGGAGCACAAAACCATGAGACTTTATGCTGGAATTTTTCTTCCAATAGTAGGATTCTCAAGTGCTGCAATGATATGGCAATGGATTATGAGTATTGATGCGCATTGGTATAGTACACTTTTTGCTTGGTACACATCAGCTAGTGCTTTCGTAGCTATGATATCCATCACAATTGTAATGATAATTTGGTTAAAATCATTAGGTTACTTGAAAGAGGTCAATGAAAACCATATGCATGATTTGGGTAAATTTTTATTTGCTATTAGTGTGTTTTGGACATATTTATGGTTTTCACAATTCATGTTGATATGGTATGCCAATATTGGTGAAGAAACGATTTATTTTAAAGAAAGATATAATAATTACCCCGCTTTATTCTTTTTGAATTTGATAATCAACTTCTTAGTACCTTTCTTTATCCTTATGAGAAATGATACAAAACGAAAATTTGGTTCTGTAAGTTTTGTAGCAATAGTTTTATTTTTAGGTCATTGGTTAGATTTCTTCCTTATGATTAAACCAGGTGCACTTATAAATGTTAACCATGCCCTTGGACACGGTCATGACCATGCAGATGAAGTTTCTCACGGTACTGAACATGTAAACCATGTGGTAGAAGGTTTCACTTATCCAGGACTTTTAGAAATTGGGACAATGATTGGATTTTTAGGTTTGTTTCTATATGTTGGTTTAACAATTCTATCAAAATCAGCGCTAGTGCCTAAAAATGATCCATATTTAGAAGAGAGTGTACATCACCATGTGATTTAAATATAGAGTAAATTTTTTAAAATTAAATTATAAATAATGACATATTTAATAGCTTTTGCAATTGTTTTTTTACTTGCAGTGGTTGTCATACAGATAGGTAAAATAACTGATTTAGCTGCTAGAATTAGAGGTGAAGAGGCAGTAGAACGAGCCAATAATGATTTTCAAGGTAAGTCATTAATGGTTTTTATGGTTGTTTTTTTAGCTTTTTGTATTGGTTCGGCTATGTTTTACAAGAACTACATGTTAGGGTATGGACCATTAAAGTCTGCATCTGCCCATGGTTTTGAATTAGATAGTATATTTAATGTTACTTTGTTTTTTACTGGGATAGTCTTTGTTTTAACGCACATTGTATTATTTTGGTATAGCTATAAGTATCGAAATGTTTCTGGAAGGAAAGCTATATTTTTTGCTCATGACACCAAATTGGAAATGATTTGGACAGTTATACCAGCAGTGGTCATGACATTCTTAGTAGCCAAAGGCTTAATCGCTTGGAATAATATTTTCCCTTCTTCCCTTGAGGAAGGTAGTTACATCGAAATTGAGGCAACTGGTTACCAATTTGCATGGGATATAAGATACCCTGGTGAAGATGGAAAATTAGGAAATAAAGATTTCAGATTAATTGATTTAGCATCTAATTCATTAGGTATGGATTGGACAGATGAATATTCAGTAGATGACATTATTTTGAGTGGCTCTGACAAAATAGTTCTTCCAAAAGATAGTACAATAAAAGTAAGAATTACGGCTAAGGATGTTCTTCACAACTTTTATTTACCACATTTCAGAGTAAAGATGGATGCAGTACCAGGATTGCCAACATCATTTATATTTACGCCGGTGAAAACCACGAATGAGTTTAGACAAGAATTAAGCATGTACCCTGAGTGGCAAGTACCTGCTGACCCTAACGACCCTGAAGGGCCTAAAAAGTGGGAAGTATTTGAGTATGAATTGGCTTGTGCAGAGTTATGCGGTAAGGGTCATTATTCAATGAGACGAATAGTAGAAGTCGTAGAAAAAGATGAATATGCAGCATGGATAAAGTCACAAGAACCTTTTTATCTTACTAATGTTAGAGGAACAGAAATGGATCCGTGGTCTGGCAAAAAGCTTTTTCCTTACGAAATTAAGAAACGTGCCCAAGAACTTACTTCGGATATAAAAGGATTCGTATCAGATACGACGGGGGCTGTGAGTAATATTATTCAATTAAAACATGTGTTTTATAATACAGCAGCGGCAGATTTAAATAGTAACTTATCAAAATATGAGTTAGATAATTTAACCGAATTAATGAATAAATATCCATCAATTAGAGTGGAATTAGCAGGACATACTGATAATGTAGGTAATGAACAATCTAATCAAACACTATCAGAAGCTCGGTCAAATAATGTTAAGCAGTATTTGATTTCAAAAGGCATCTCTGATGGACGTTTAGTCGCAAAAGGATATGGACAGTCTAGTCCACTAGAGTCAAATGATACACCTGAGGGGCGCCAAAAAAATAGAAGAACAGAACTTAGAATAATATCTAAATAACAAATTAAAAATTAAAGAAAGATGGCAAATTTAACCATTCATGAAGATGATGTTCTGATTAAAGATCAAGGTTATGATGATGGATTTCACGATCATCATCACGGTGACAAATACCAAACAAATTTTATTTTCCATTATGTCTTTTCGATGGATCACAAAATGATTGCTCGTCAATTCCTCATCACAGGTATGATCTGGGCAATTATTGGAGCTGCAATGTCGGTTATATTTAGGTTACAATTAGGTTTTCCAACAGAAAGTCTAACTTGGATTAAACCTTTTTTGGGTAAATGGATAGTGGTGGATGCGACATCTGGTGTTGGAACACTGTCTCCTGAGTTTTATTATGCTCTTGTCACCATGCATGGTACAATACTTGTATTTTTCGTATTGACAGCTGGATTGAGTGGAACATTTTCTAACCTTCTTATTCCATTACAATTAGGAGCAAGAGACATGGCTTCACCATTTTTAAATATGCTTTCTTACTGGTTTTTCTTCATTGCAGGATTAATCATGTTTTACTCATTATTTTTAAGTACTGGTCCTTTTTCTGGAGGTTGGGTGGCTTATCCACCACTGAGCGCATTACCACAAGCATCATCGGGTTCTGGAACAGGTATGACTTTATGGCTAGTGAGTTTGGTTTTATTCGTGGTTTCAGTACTGTTAGGAGGTATTAATTATATAACTACTGTATTAAACCTAAGAACAAAAGGTATGACTCTTTGGAGAATGCCATTAACTATTTGGGCCTTTTTTGTTACGGCTATATTGGGATTATTATCTTTCCCTGTTTTAGCGTCAGGGTTCTTTATGTTGGTGTTTGATAGAAGTTTAGGTACTTCCTTTTTCTTAAGTGATATTTTTATTGCTGGTCAGGCATTAGATAGAGTAGGGGGTAGTCCATTATTATATCAACATTTATTTTGGTTTTTAGGGCACCCGGAAGTGTACATCATCATTTTACCTGCTATGGGATTGGTTTCTGAGGTACTATCTGTCCATGCACGAAAGCCCATATTTGGTTATAGAGCTATGGTGTTTTCGATTATGGCTATTGGATTCTTATCGTTTATTGTATGGGCACACCATATGTTTATGTCAGGCGTTAATCCATTTTTGTCAAATTTTTTCGTGGTATTCACATTAATAATAGCAGTACCATCAGCGGTAAAAGTTTTCAATTGGATTACAACATTATACGGAGGTAGCCTAAGATTAAACACTCCGATGTTATTTGCCATAGGTTTTGTATCTATGTTTATATCTGGTGGACTTACGGGTATATTTTTAGGTAATTCTGCTATTGATATACAAATGCATGATACATATTTTGTGGTAGCCCACTTCCATATAGTAATGGGTGTAGCTGCGTTTTTTGGTATGTTCGCTGGTGTTTATCATTGGTATCCTAAGATGTATGGAAGATTTATGAATGAAACACTTGGGAAAATACATTTTTGGGGAACATTGATTTGCTCTTACGCCATATTCTGGCCTATGCATTATTTAGGAATGGCTGGTGTACCGAGAAGGTATTATTCATTTGATACTTTCGATGCTTTCAGACATTTTACCGATATGAATAAGTTCATAACTATTTTTGCAATTATAGCATTTTTCATTCAATTGGTATTTGTTATCAATTTCTTTTACAGTATTTGGTATGGAAAGAAGATGACCTCAAAAAATCCATGGGATGCGACCACACTTGAGTGGACAACACCTATTGAGCCTATTCATGGAAACTGGCCGGGCAAGTTGCCTGTGGTGCACAGATGGGCCTATGATTTTAATAAGGATGAAAGGGAATTCGTTCAACAACACGTGCCTCTTAGAGAAGGTGAAGTGGGGGACCATTAAATCATACTTTATTTTAATTAATATTTTTTTTAAGTGAACAATAAAACACATGTAACATCAATAGAGACCAACAACAATCTAGTTTATTCTAAGATTGAAGATTATGCTTTATTGGTTAAATTGCGTCTGACAGTAGTAGTTGTGATGTCATCCGTGTTTGGATATTTCATTGCGGCGAATAGTTTATGGACTTTTTCTGATTTAATGTTAATTATATGTGGTGGTTTTTTAGTAACTGGTGCAGCAAATGCATTAAATCAAGTTTTGGAAAAAGATTTTGATATTTTGATGGCCCGCACAGCAAATAGGCCTTTGGCTACGGGTAGGATGAAAGTTTCTGAAGCTGTGATTTTTGCAGGAATCAGTCTATTGTTCGGAACAGTAATTTTGGCGTATTTCAATGGTTTAACTGCCTTATTAGGTATGATATCTTTTATTTTGTATGCCTTTGTATATACTCCGTTGAAAAGATATAGTACATTGGCAGTGCCAGTTGGCGCTATACCAGGAGCTTTACCTGTTTTGATAGGGTTTACTGCTTTTGAAGGTAGCCTCACATTATTAGCATTATGTTTATTTACAATACAATTTTTATGGCAATTTCCACACTTTTGGGCTATCGGCTTTTTGGGGTTTGAAGATTATAAGAAAGCTGGATATAAACTTTTGCCAGAAAGAGAAGGTAAGGTGGAAAGGAATATTGGGTATTCATCAATGTTTTATGCTTGTCTTACTTTACCTGTTTTACTAATAATGTATTTTAGAACTGATGTTTCATTAGTTTCAGTCATTGTTAGTGTGATATTGTCATTGATTTATATTGCTTTGGGTTATAATTTGCAGATAAAATTTGATAGGACATCAGCTTTAAGGCTTATGTTTTACTCTTTTTTTTATTTGCCATTGGTTCTAATTGCGTTCTGGTTAATTTAAAATTTTGATTCAATGGAAAGTACAGCAATAAATAGACGTAATAGTATTCACCCACAGAAGTTTGCACTTTTGGCGGCTATGGCGAGTATTGTGATGATGTTCGGAGCTTTTACGAGTGCATACATTGTCAAACAATCCGCAGGAAATTGGCTAGAATTTTCTATGCCTATCATATTTTACATAAGTACAATTGCAATATTAGGCTCAAGTTTTGCTTTACATCGTGCCTTTCAGAGATTGACTATATCCAATAAAGATTCCTTTAAGTTCTGGTTAATCGTAGGTAGTATTTTGGCTATCAGTTTTGTAGTGTTGCAATATTACGGCTGGCAAGCGCTTTACACTAAAGGAGTGGATCTAAAAGGTAATGTATCAGGATCGTTCTTTTATTTATTAACAGGGATTCACGTACTTCATGTTTTGGGTGGAATAGCAGCTTTAGCCACGGTACTTTTAAAAGTTTTTTTTACACCCTTTAAGATAAATGACAAAAGAATTCATAAATTTGATTTAGTAGTCACTTACTGGCATTTTGTAGATGCTTTGTGGGTCTATTTATTTTTATTTTTATTACTTTACAAATAACTTAACTAATATTAATGGCTTCAGTACACACGGAACATGATCATCATGTTGATCACAAATTAGAAGGAGGCTCATGGCAAGGCGCAAGCGAACCATTTAAAGCTTCATATGGAAAGTTAATGATGTGGTATTTTTTACTTTCCGATGCTTTTACATTTTCTGGCTTTTTGATAGCCTATGGTGCATTGCGTTTTAGTGTGCCTACATGGCCAGTACCTGATTTTGTATTTAGTACATTTCCAGGTGGATTTCATCATAAGCCTCTTTTATTTGTAACTTTGATGACTTTCATACTTTTGGCGAGTTCATACACAATGGTGAGGGCAGTGCAAGAAGGCCATAGAGAGAATAAAAACGGTGTGGTCATTTGGATGCTATTGACTATTTTAGGTGGGATAGCTTTCTTAGGCTGTCAAGCGTGGGAATGGAATATGCTTCTAAACAAAGAACACATGTCTATAACACAAAATCCTTTTGGCACACATACTGAAAGTGGTGTTTATCTCATAGGAGATGGTCATGACATCAAAGAGGGTGATACTTTCAAACCGGGTGATTCTTATTTGATTCATCAAAAGGAAGGCGAGTTTGCACCACTTTCGTACAGAGTTACTGAGGGAGTAGATGAGGGTATTGTCAAGGAACAACAATTAGGTCCACGTGCTTTTGGTGCTTTATTCTTTTTTATTACGGGTTTTCATGGATTCCACGTTTTGACAGGAATAGCGTTTCTTTTAATAATATGTATCAATGCAGCATCTGGACTATATACCAAAAGGCGCAATGGTTACGAAATGGTTGAGAAAATTGGTCTTTACTGGCACTTTGTTGACTTAGTGTGGGTATTTGTTTTCTTATGCTTTTATCTTCTTTAATCAATATAAAATATAAAACTTATGGGACATTTAACATATGAACAATCAAAGACTTTGGCTAATAAGACAATTTTGATTCTAGCAGCCATTACTATATTTGAGGTAGTATTTGCTCTTTTAGGTAAGGGCTATGTGATAGAAGGATTTCATATTTCAGGCTGGTTAGTGGGTTTCGTAATGATTGTGCTGAGTGTGGTCAAAGCGTACCTCATTATGTATGAATTCATGCACTTAAAATATGAAGTACCCGGTTTAGTGAAAACAGTTTTACTTCCTACTTTACTTTTAGTGTGGGCTATTATTGCGTTTTTATACGAAGGAGTATATTGGGGCGATAGTAGGGCCAAAACTCAAAACCCTGTAAAAACAGAAATTTCTAAGTAATACAAAGAGTTTTAATAGAGATATAAAAGAGAGATCAAGCGTAAGCTGGTCTCTCTTTTTTTTTGAGTTAAATCACTTTCAATATCCCCTTACTTTTTGTATGTATTTATTCTACATGAGTAAGCTAATAGAAAGTATATGATTGTCTTACGCTAGACGGGTTGGAATGTTTGCAATTGAAACGTGGGTTTATGTTTCATCCAATATTTCTTCAATATCAAGCCTTTGAATTTTATTGAATCGTTAGTAAAGCATATACTAGGATTTATAAACCCATTTATTGTTTAAATATATAACTACTATATGTTCAATCCACTCCTGTAAAAAACTTTTCTTATTTTTCAGCACACTAATATTGAAGAATAAGTAGATAGATTTGATATCAATTTTTATCAATTTTTTTACTTTCATCCGCGCAACTTCTCAATAGGGTGACCCACAATACTAAAAAAGTCTTACCTGTGTTTTATTCAATTTTTACTCTTTTGGCTTCTGTTTTAGCATAAATGTCACCTTTGTACATGTTTTCACAAGATATTGATGGCCAATAAAAATCACCTTTATATGCTGCTTTGGCCTTGAATGTATAAGTTTGTGTCCCTTGGCCGACTAAATCGAAAAACGTATAAACTCTATCATCCTTAAAATCTTGATAATTGTAATTAGGATTTTTTATTGTTTTTTCTGTAGCATACAGTCTTGGATTTAATAATTCAAAGCCAGAAGGCATTTTAAGATTGAGTACCATATCTGTGCGTCTTATTGGTGATAGATTTTTTATACTCACATTGATGAGTAAATCGTCTCCGGCCTTTACATTTGTAATATCTGAACTTCCAGTTGTTTTATTAAAATAGCTGACATCCATATTTAATTCTGAAAAACTAGCCTTTGCGAAAAGACCATCATCAATATATCTTTCAGTGAGGTGTACATATATGGTACTTTTTCCTGTATTTTCTATTTTTATAGTAGAACCTTTGGCTGAACGGGGAAGGATTATTTTTTCTGATGTTTTTGCAGAATGATTATATTTGCTATTTTTTAAATCTATTCCTGAAACGACATACGAAATAGTCTGATTGGAAACTATAGATTTGCCATAATATTTATTAACTGCAGAAAATGCATATCCCTTAGTTTGTGTGCTGACCCAAGAACTTGAGTTGAGTCGATCTACCATATCAAAATAGTAATCTTCCATAGCTTTTTTAGCATTCATTTGAGCAAGAACATCTACTTTAATTGCATTGTCTCGGGCTTCTGTACCAAAAGAAAATTCATAAGTGTCAGAATCTGATATTGATTTTTGAGCACGACTTACATATTCTTTGGCTTTGGTTTCATACCCAGTGTAAGCATATGCCCCCGCAATAAACCAATTTACCATCCCACTAGCATCTTGTGTTTGAGCCACAAAACGGTTAAGCGCTGATTTTGCGGGTTTCCCACTTTTTGCTAATATATATAAACGGTAAGACTGAAAGTATATTTCTCTATCCTGTAAATATTGAGTAGTTGATGCATTCAATGTCCAATTATTGGCCAGTGATGTGTGTCTTTTTAGCCATTTTTCCAACGCGCTTTTATTATTTCCTAAAACATTAAGTACTTCAGCTTCAATCAAAAAGTTTCCTGCGTACATATCTGACCATTCGTCATAGTAGTCATTGTCCCAGTAAGAAAAAGAACCAGAAGACATTTGAAGTGAAACTATTTTATTGATAGCTGCCTCTAAGTTTTTGATTCTTTTTTGATTGTCTTCATTGGATAAACTTACAATTTTATCTAAATATAATTGACTGAATGCCGCAGAAGTTGTTTGTTCTAAGCAGCCATAAGGGTAAGTAATTAATTCATGGGCATATTGAGTGAAATTGGGCACTTTTGCCCCACTCATAGTTAATTGGGCAGAATATACATTTGGATAACCTTTTGTTGATGTATTTAAAGTTATGTTTTTACCAGGTTCTATGGCATATTTCCCAACCTTTGAAGAGAAAGCATTCGGGTAATTTATGGCTATATTAGTAGTCTCTTCCATACTAAATTTGCCTGATTTGGCATTTAGTTTTATTAGACTTTCTCCTGGTGTGTTTTTCACTTTAAGGTTGTAAATGATTTGCATTTGCTCATTTGTTGAAAAACTAATAGATCTATCTTGTCCCCATCCTTCAATAAGATTATTTGAAGTTTCTGCTGAAAGTGTGGCTGATTTAATAGAAGGTTCGCTTTTAATGACATTTACAGGTACCGAAACTTGATCTGTCACATTAAGAGAACGTGGAAATTGAGTTTGTACCATCAAAGGGTTACGTACTGTAATCATTTTTTCTAGATGTCCGAAATTATCGCTTGAACAGGCCACAACCATCAATCTTAGTTTTCCAATATAATTAGGAATTTTTATGACGTGTTTTTTGCTGCCACTTGCATTGATTTTGAAAGGACCTTGATGAATAACTACGGGATTAAATCTATTCAATTCAGGTATTTCGTCGGCTTTGTAAGCATTATCACCTCCTATGGATATAATACCTGCAAACTTGCCTTTAAAGAAGTTCATCAAATATTTATAGATATCCCATGTTTTTACTAAAAGGGGCATCTTTCCAGAAAAATGCACTTTAGGTTGTGGAGTTTGAAACCCTGAAAGATTGAGTAATCCTTCATCTATCAATGCTAAGGTATATTCCATATTGCGCCCTTCTTCTTCTCTGACTTCAAAAGTATAAGTTTTATTAGATTCAAGCGTTGATGCCAAATTAGTAATGGGTGAAAGTGGCTTAATTTTACTTTGAATTTCTACACTTTGTATGCCATACATGCGCAAAGGAAGGTCATTGTTGTCCTGTTTATATGGCTGAACTATTGTTGCGTGAATGTAAACATGTGAAGGCCAATGCGCCTCAGCTCGTAAAACAACTGTATGCTCCGATGCACTGATATCAAACCATTTTTGTTCAAAAATGGAATTTCCGGCTTCTATTGACACAAGAGCTTTTCCTCGTGTAATAGAGGGGAGTTTTATTTTTATCAAATCTTGTGAATTATAAACAGTTTTGTCAGTTTCTATTTGAGTTAAGTAGGGCTTAGTCTGCGAATGAGTATTTTTAGAATCTAAAATAATAAAATTAACTTCTGAAATATGGTTTGAAATGGGGTCTTGAATTTTGAGTTTGTATTCTCCCGCTTCTAACACATTAGCGTCAAAATTTATATGTCCTTTGCCGCGTAGCTGAACTTTTTTGTTTTCTATTTCTTGCCATGTACTTTCATCATTGTAATGGTTTTGTGTACCATAATAATAACTGTCCATCCACCAGGATGAATTATTGCGATAAAGTGTGTAATTATAAGAAGCGGAAATCGTTTTAGGGACTCCTTTATTATCTAAATTGATGAAGTCAATTTTGACGTTGTCCTTTATATTGTAAGCATTACCCCATTCAGAACCTCCTGAATTTTTAAGCCCAACATAACTTTTTAAAGGTTGAACAATGATGGATGTTCCTTCTTTTGTTGTGCCTCCACCTGGCAGCAAACCATCAATTTCGATGGACAACCTTAGAGGATGATTGTAGGAATCGAGTGGAATGGAATTAGAGAATTCACTTTGACCATTATCATCTGTAACAAAGTCGAACAAGTCAATATTTTGTGAATTATTAGTAGGTGTCAATACATCAAAACTAAAATCTTTAAAGTTTTCAAAAGGTTGAGGGATTTTATTGACTCTTGCTACTGCTTTAATTTTTCCACCTTTTACAGGAAGTCCAGTAAGGTATTTCATCGTATAAGAACCTGACAACGTGGATCCCAAAACTGTATTATTTAGGCTATTTTTAAAGATAATTTTAGATTCTGCAATGTTGGGTTTAATGGTTTCAACGGGTATATTCTTCGTCATCTTTTTGGTGCCAATGTCTATTTGAACTCTGTAGGTTCCGGTTTTGGATTGGCTACTTGTCTGAAATTTGATACCGTACAAAAGTTGGTTTTCTATATTCATTGTAAGTATTTGGCTACCTATAAGAGTATTATCCGGATTGTAAAATTTAACTACGGCTGGCATACCTTTAGGGATTTGGCATTGACTTTTATTGATCATTAAAGAAAGATAAATGCTATCACCAGGTCTGTAAAACCCTCTATCTGTATAAAGTAAAAATTCCGTTTCTAAGCTATTTCGATGGCCTTCCGTGTTAAATTCTGAAATGGAATTACTCAAATTTACGTCTAAGGACATATATGTTGTATTTTGATCTTTTTTCACTTCTAAAGTTGATGGAAGAGAAATGGAGGAAGAAAACTTAGCAAAACCACCGTTTGAGGTTTGAGTAGTTCCTAATAGCTCTGATTGCAAATTGTAAAAACTAACTTCTGCACTATTTATAGCTGAGAGATCCATTAAGTCCCAAAGCGAAACATGATATTCTGTTCCAGCTTTTTTAGCCATTAATCCATAGTCTGAGCAGATAAATACACGGCTAACGTATTCTTTATCTGTATAAAATTCCCGGCGACATGGGTTGTTTCTTTCTTCCCATTGGTATCCATTAAAATAATTCCGATATAAGTATTCGTCTTTATTTTCAAAATAGCTCATTTTGGGAAGTTGAGTACCATCTCCCAAACCTCTTAATGCTTCAGTACAGGGTAGGGTGGTGTGCTCAGCCGCAAAATCCATGGCTATATAATATATGGCTCCTGGTTTCTTTTTAATTCTATCTGATAAATCTATTCCATAAATTTTCCAACCATTATCATCAACGAGACCACTTCTTACAGAAACTATTTCATTATATATGGGTCTCCCATACATCCTAATATTGTACATATCATTATTTGATAAATTCTGCCAAGCTAAAAAATGATGAACATTTTTGGACTCTATTTCTACTACCATCAATTGTAGCTCTTTTAAATTGTGGGTTTTAATTGGAATTTTAAACTCGCCATCGGAGGGAAAATAATTTCCATCACTCAAAAACTCAATTTGAGGTAAATCAGATTTGGACTGCAAGTCAAATATAAAATTTTTAGGTAGTGCCTGAGAGGATGAAGATAATATTGTTTTTTGAAGTTCAATTATGTTTACACCTTCCTTTTTTGCAGAATGTAGCCAAACTCCCAATCGATTATTGGATAAGGTGTAGCTAGCGGTGATGCCATTTAAAGAAATAAGACCATTCAAATCCTGATTTGGGGATAATTTTTCTGAAAAGTATATAAAAAATACTTCATTTTCAGCATCATGATAACTACAAACAGGCATAAATTTAGAAGGTAAAAATGTGCTTAAATCTATTTTTCCCTTTGCTGTAGCCCCTATTTTAGTCCCATCATATCTTATTGTGTTTGTGCCTCTAAGTTTGTTTTTATACTTAAATTTGGCTGTATATTCAAAATCATTGACTCTCACAACTTCGATCTCATAGGCATCTGAGGAGAATATAGATTTAAGAGTTTCTGGGTTTATTTGATCGGCAGTGAGAACAGAAAGTGAAACTATGGACTGATTGTCGTCTGCAATATAATAACCTTTTGTGATAACTTTTATTTCCTGAGGTACAGTTTTGATAGTGTGCTGAACTTCAGTTAAGTGAGTTGCCAGTTTTTGCAAATTAAGAGTAATTTTATAGCTTTTATCATTTTCCCATGAATCGTCAGGCATAAATTTAATGACAGTATTATTGATCATTGTTGTTTTCCCTTTCACATTTGGCTCAATCACAATAATTTCTTGTATTACCTTTTCTTCGGGCACTGATGCTAGCGGTACGTTCAAAACATAGGTAAGGGGTTCAGCAGCAGAAATATAGCCTGATGTAGCAGCAGAAAAATACTGGCCCAAAGCTTTATTGTCTTTTTCTAATTGAGGTAATGTGTCATCTAGTGATTTCTTGCAGGAAAACATAAAAATCAAAACTATTAACAAGAAGGAAGAACTTTGGGATTTCATGTGTTTAAATTTATTTTTATTTCAAAGGCCACATGGAATCCCCATGATTTAATCATATTTGTTTGTGATGTTTACATCATGGGGATTTCATGTGTTTACTTTTTAATTGATTTTTAAAGGTCACACCTGACTTGCCAGAAGTGGTTCGGACAGGTGGAATTAATAACATTGTCACTATCTATGGCGTTATCGAACTCACGTTTTGTATATAACCTAAAAATCTAAAATGACTTTCCTATTACGGCTTTAAACTGCTTCAAAATCAAACACTTCGTTCACTTTAGACTTATCACCATAGGGGTGACTATGCTGAGAAGTCTAAAGTGTTGATTTTCTTGCATTTTAAAGCCTCACTACGGAACTCATTTTAGATTTTTAGGTATAATAATCATTTCTATTTATTCCTGCCTACCTATCATTTAAAAGGTAGATATAACATTTACTCATTACGTTCATTTTATAATTTATGAATTGAGGTATAAAAGTATAATAAGTCCATGAGATAAACGTCTTTTTATGGAAATAAATTTAAAAATTCGTCGTTTATTTTATAAATAATAATACCTATTTAGAGAAGGAAGATGGATGTTATGTTTTTAGGAGAGTTTAGGATATAAAGATTCAACTCACAAATGCAATTTATGGGGGAGAAGGAATAATTTCTTTTTTCTGCTCAATGCATTCTATCGTTTTTATATTAAAAAATTTGTCAGTCTTAAGTAATAGAAATTGTCTATCTATGATGTATTCAAAAAACCTATCCCCTACTGGCGCAAGTTTGCAACTTGTGCCCATTCCTCTACAACCTTTAGTAACTAAAAACATAACCTTCAAGACTCATTATGAGGTAAAATCATAATTTCTATTTATGATCCCACCTAAATATACGCCTATGCAGGTATATTAATTTCAAACAAATTTACTTATATCTTGTTTATTATGCCCTAATCCTGTTTGTATATTGTCGCAGTTTCTGAGATCTATTCACCCCACACACGTTTAAGATAACAAATATATCTAATGTTTATAAAATTGAATATTAGAAAATTAGCTATAATTAAAAAAGAATATCTATCTTTGCACAAAATATTTGTGTAGATATTCAATTTTTAGAGTGTCTTACTTATATTATATTTTGAAAATCAATAAATTAGAAATATAAATTAGCTTATGGCAAAAATATTAATAGTAGATGACGATAAGAGTATTCGTAAGACTCTTCGTGATATTTTAGAGTTTGAAAAATATGAAATTGATGAAGCGGGTGATGGATTAGAGTGTGTTGTTAAAATAAAACAAAACAACTATGATGTCATTATTATGGACGTTAAGATGCCTAGAATGGATGGGATGGAAGCCATTGAGAAAGTACAATCCATCAATCCTGAGCTGCCTGTTATTATGATATCCGGTCATGGAAATATAGATACGGCTGTGGAATCAGTAAAAAAAGGGGCATTTGATTTTATTCAAAAACCACCAGATTTGAACCGACTTCTTATTACATTGAGAAATGCTCTTGATAAGTCCAATTTGATTTCTGAAAAAAAAGTACTTCAAAAAAAGATTAAAAATACCTCTGTTCAAGAAATAAAAGGCAAGTCAGCGGGTATTGCATTTATAAAAGATACTATCGAAAAAGTAGGCCCCACAGATGCACGTGTACTGATCACGGGCCAAAATGGTACAGGAAAAGAATTGGTGGCCAGATGGCTTCATGAAAAAAGTCGTAGAAAGGATGCACCTATAATAGAAGTCAATTGCGCAGCCATCCCGTCAGAACTTATTGAAAGCGAACTATTTGGACATGAGAAAGGTTCCTTCACATCTGCCATCAAACAAAAGCTTGGAAAATTTGAACAAGCACATGGAGGTACTTTGTTTTTAGATGAAATCGGAGACATGAGTCATTCAGCGCAGGCAAAAGTATTAAGAGCCTTGCAAGAAAACAAAATAACGAGGGTAGGAGGGGAGAAGGACTTAACGGTGGATGTACGCGTTTTGGCGGCCACCAACAAAGACCTGAGAGCTGAGATAGCCAAAGGTAATTTTAGAGAGGATTTATACCACAGATTGGCTGTAATTATAGTTCAGGTTCCTTCACTGAACGATAGGAAAGAAGATATTCCAGAATTAGTCCACTATTTTATTGAAACTATATCTGGAGAATACAATACAGCCCCCAAAAAAATTGAACCTGCCGCCATAAAATTGTTACAAGAAGTCAATTGGACAGGTAACATCAGAGAATTGCGCAACGTCGTAGAGCGACTCATTATTTTATCAGGCAAATGTATTACAGACTTAGATGTCACCCATTACGTTTATAATACCTCAAATAATGGACATAATCTTCAACAACTTTTTGATAGATTTGATAGTTATGATGCCATGAGTGATTATTTAAAAGGTGAATTTGAAAAATACAAACTTCAACTGGTTTGATGTTTTTTAATATCAGTATCTTTTAATTTATGGCCCTATTTTCCTTAACTTAAAACAATAAGAATATATGTCTTCGGAAGAAATAAATCATGTAAACAAACACGTAGAAAGAAAATTAAAAAAATGGAGTGAAATAAAAGGTGAAAACTCATGGACTTTGTTCAAAGTTATTGCCGAATTAGTTGATGGTTTTGAAAGGCTCAATAAGATAGACCCTTGTGTTTCTATTTTTGGCTCAGCCAGGACTAAAGCTGATCACAAATATTATAAATTAGCATCAGACATAGCTGCCAAATGCGTTGAAGAAGGTTTTGGAGTAATCACAGGTGGAGGCCCAGGCATAATGGAAGCGGCCAATAAAGGCGCCTATCTCAATAATGGACTTTCTGTAGGGTTAAATATTGACTTACCTTTTGAACAATTTAATAATCCTTATATAGATCAAAGCAATATTTTACATCATAGATACTTTTTTGTCAGAAAAGTGATGTTTGTGAAATATGCACAAGCATTTGTGGTATGCCCGGGAGGTTTTGGGACGTTGGATGAATTGTTTGAAGTTCTCACACTCATACAAACCAACAAAATATCTCCTGTACCTGTCATTTTAGTGGGTTCGCAATATTGGAAAGGTATGGTACAGTGGATTAAAGATGTCATGTTGGAAGAAGAAAACAATATTTCTGCAAAAGACATGGATTTGATTCCCATATCTGATGACCCAGACGAAATTATTGGAATAATTAGAGACTTCTACAGTGGTTCAGATTTAAATCATTCTTTAAGTCCCAATTACGAACTTTGATAATATAGTATATCGGTGGCTGCAAGACATTCTGTTTTAGAAGATAAAAAAGTAGTACTACTCTTAATTTTAGCCTTGTTCTTCATTGCCAATACATTGGTGGCGGAGTTCATTGGGGTCAAAATATTCGCATTTGATAAACTTTTAGGGTTAAAAGATATATCCATTACGCTTTTTGGTGAAAGAGTTCAGGGATTGAACTTAACAGCTGGAGCTATATTGTGGCCATTTGTATTCATTATGACAGATGTTATCAATGAGTACTTTGGAGCTAAAGTGGTGAAATATTTATCTTACATGGCCATAGCCATAGTGTTTTATTCGTTTTTTATCATTTATGGGGCCGTAAGTTTACCTCCCAATGAATGGTGGCAATTTCAAAGTGGAATATCAGGTGCTAATGTTGCGCAACTTGCTGATATGAATTTAGCCTTCAATAAGATTATGGGGCAAGGCATGTGGATTATAGTAGGGTCCATGATAGCATTTTTGGTAGGTCAAATATTGGACGTAGCTATATTTCATAAAATCAAAAAAATTACAGGTGAAAAATGGGTTGCGCTGCGAGCTACAGGAAGTACACTCATTTCACAGTTAATAGATAGTTATGTAGTGTTATTAATTGCGTTCTGGATAGGTGCAGATTGGAACTTGAGCTTAGTATTGGCTATCGGTACAGTCAATTATATTTATAAATTTCTCATGGCTATTCTTCTCACCCCACTTATATATCTGGCGCATTATATCATTGATCAATTCCTTGGTGAAGAACTTTCTCAGAGTTTAAAAATAGAAGCACAAAATCCTTTGTGATAATCAAAATTTGTGATATTTGCAAAACCTAAACCTTGTATTTATGTTATTGGAAAAAAAAGAACAATGACTCATAATGCTATAGTTTGGTTTAGAAATGATTTGAGAATCCATGACAATGAAGCACTCACGGAAGCCTTAAATAGGGCAGAGACAGTGATACCCGTTTATGTATTTGATGAAAGAATCTTTTTTGCAGAAAACTCTATTGGTTTAAGGAAAACAGAAAAATTCCGAGCCAACTTTATCATAGAAAGTGTGGCTGATTTAAGAAAGAACATAATGAGTAGGGGAGGACGCTTAATTGTGCGCATTGGAAAACCCGAAGATATATTATATGATTTAGCTAGAAAATATCAGTCCAGTTGGGTCTATTGCAATAGGGAACGAACACATGAGGAAGTATTGGTACAAGATAAACTAGAAAAAAAATTATGGACAATAGGCCGAGAGTTGCGGTATGCTAGAGGCAAAATGTTGTTACATACTGCCGACTTACCGTTTCCCGTGAGCCAAATTCCAGATACTTTCACAGCTTTTCGAAAAGAAATAGAAGGAAGTGTTTCTATTAGACAGCCACTTGAGCCTCCTCAAAATATACCTTGTCCATCAATGGATGAAAATGACGGAGAAATACCTACATTAGCGGACTTCAACTATGAGAATATTGAAGATAAGTATGAGGAGAATGAAAAGTTTAAAGGTGGTGAAACCTTAGCACTGAATCAAGTTCATTACTACATGCATGAATCTCGTTTGATTTCTACTTATAAAGAACAGAGAAACAATATGTTAGGTTGGGATTATTCAAGTAAATTTTCACCATGGTTGTCGTCGGGTTCTTTGTCTCCAAAATGGGTGTATTATGAAATAAAAAAATATGAATCATCTAATGGCTCTAACGATTCCACTTATTGGTTATATTTTGAATTGTTATGGCGTGATTATTTTCGTTTTATTGGTAAAAAATATGGAAATAAATTATTTAGGAACGCAGGGATACGAGATATAGACTTTGATTCAAAAAACGATGCCATAGTATTTGATCAGTGGAAAAATGGCCAAACAGGTATGCCCATCATTGATGCCTGCATGCGACAGCTCAACGCCACGGGCTTTATGTCTAATAGAGGTAGGCAGCTGGTGGCTTCATTTTTGGTGAAAGATCTAAAAATTCCATGGTTGATGGGCGCTGAATATTTTGAGTCTTTATTGATAGATTATGATCCATGCTCAAATTATGGTAATTGGCAATATATAGCAGGAGTAGGAAACGACCCTCGCGAAGACAGGTATTTTAATATATTAAGTCAGGCCAAAAGGTACGATCCTCAGGGTCATTTTGTAAAATTTTGGATTCCTGAATTAGCTCAATTGCCTGATTCATGTATTCATTCACCATATATGTTGGATTTAGATGATCAGGCGCGCTATGATGTGTTTATTGGCCAAACTTACCCTGATTTAATTGTAAGTCCTAAAACCTGGACACATTGAAACATATGCCAATATAAAACCGTTTAGATATCATTATTCACAATTAATTTAAATATTATTAAAATGAAACAATTAGGATTTATTTTTTCTTTTTTACTTTTTATGCTTACTTATTCCACGGCTCAAGAAGTCATTGAAAGTGGGAAAGTCTCATTCGAAGTGAGTGACATAACATCTGAGGACCCACAAATGGCTATGATGATGGCGGGAATGAAAGGCATGCGGACAGAATTTAATTTCAAAGAAAATATGCATACCATTGATATGGATATGGGCTTTGTGAAAGTTAAAGTTCTCGTAGATAAAAAGAATAACAAAATGGATATGTTGAACGATGCTATGGGTAATAAAACATGGATCGAATCCGCCTTAGATGCAGATAAAGAAGGTCAAGAAACCGCTAAGAATACTAAGGTTTCCATAGACAAAAGCAAAACTAAAGTTGTGGCTGGATATCCATGTCATTATTTTGAGTTCACCAATCCTGATGTTCCGGATATGTTCGTTTCAGGATATCTTACAGAAAAGATTAAAAGCAAGGCAAATTTAATTCAGGGCTTTCAGGCTCTTGAGCTAGATGGCTTCATGCTAGAATATACTGTTAAAGCACCTCAAATGACTATGGTGACTACAGCAAAAGAAGTTTCAACTACAGTCGATGAAAACAAATTTGTCCTCAATACTAAAGGTTATACAAAAATGTCTATGGAAGACTATATGGAAATGGTCAAGAAGTTTAGTGGTGGATTTTAATAAGTTATATTTTTCCTATAATTAATATTATGTTAAATAGGATAACTGATAAGGAAGAGGTCAAAGATATTATGTCTTTGGCCTCTTTGTTTACTACAATGGTTAACTCTTGTAGTATTGAAGTTCTTTATATAATGTTGTTTAAAAGACTTTAGTCAATGAAAATAGTGTTTATAACCTGGAGTAATATTTACACGTTTTAGCTTCACGTATTTAAACTTATTATTTTTTCAACCATTTACAGTCGCATTATTGTCTATAATAGTTGAATTCATTGATTAATAATTCTTGTGCAGCAAACATAACATTAATACAATCTCAAATTGCTTTATAGAGGTTGTTTCTGTAAAAATTAAAGTGTGGAGATGACAAAGTCACAATGATCAATAATGTCCATAAAAAAAGGATTGAAATTTTCACTTCAATCCTTTTTTAAAAATATTTTTTATCTCTTATAGATTCTTAACAACTTGTTCTTCTAAATCTGTACGTGGATTGATAGCCACAATTTTACCATCACGTCCCACCAAAAAGGTCTGAGGAATACTTTTTACACCATAATCTTGAGCTGGAGCACATTCCCACTTTTTGAGATCTGAGACATGGCCTTTCCATATGAGTTCGTCTTGTTGTATAGCATCCAACCATCTCTGCTTTTGTGAATCCACTTGCTGTTTTAACGCAGCAGGGTCAGACAATCTTTCAGCTGTTCTGCTATCTACTCCATCCAAAGAAACACTATAAACATCAAAACCTTTGTCTTTGTATTTTTTATAGACTTCGACAACTTTAGGGTTTGCTTTTCTACATGGACCACACCATGATGCCCA
>CAZBCV010000011.1:0-6131 GCA_964490495.1 uncultured Aureispira sp.
ATGTTAAATATGTATTTTACTGATTTATAAATTTTTAACAACTCCGAAACTTCAAATGATAATACAAAAAGACCGGTTAAATTGTTATTAAGGTGAGAAAGACTCATTCAGGATTTTAGAAACATAAAACGAATAAAGATCAAACTTCTACTTACTGAGTCAAGAATATTTTACACAAAACTTCAAATAAAAAGTAGGTATTTAAAAATTAACATTATTCGAAAAATGCCCCATTTTTTGGTATCTTATATATGTAAAGCTCTATTTCCTGTAGCAGCTAAAGCGGCCTCTTTTACAGCCTCTGTGTAAGTAGGATGTGGATGAGAAATTCTAGCCATGTCCTCGGCGCTTGCTCTAAACTCCATCAGTGCTACGGCTTCTATGATGATATCCGCCACTCTTGGGCCTACCATATGGACACCCAATATTTCATCGGTATCTTTATGAGCGATAACTTTTACCATTCCTTCTGTATCGGTACTTGCGCGAGATCTTCCTAAAGCTTTGAACGGGAATTTTCCCACTTTGTAAGGGATTCCAGCATCTTTAATTTCTTGTTCTGTTTTGCCCACAGCGGCCACTTCAGGCCAAGTATATACGACACCAGGAATGAGGTTGTAATCAATATGTGGTTTTTCACCCGAGAGATATTCTGCTACCCATATACCTTCTTCTTCTGCTTTGTGGGCCAACATAGCTCCTTTAATGACATCACCGATGGCAAAGATTCCAGGTACTTGAGTTTCTAAATGCTCATTGACAGGGATTCTGCCTCTTTCATCGGGTTGAATGCCGATAGCTTCCAAATTGAGTCCATCCGTATAGGGTCTTCTTCCAATGGCAACAAGACAATAATCTGCTTTAATATCAAAAGTTTCTTCGCTGTCTTTCTTTTTGACTGAGACTGTACAAGTTGTTTTAGTAGCTTTCACTCCTGTCACACCATGATTTAAATGAAATTTAACACCTAATCCTTTTAACGATCGCATCAACTCTTTACTACAATCAATATCCATAGTGGGAATGATTCTATCCATAAATTCGACAACTTCTATTTCTGTTCCTAATCTTGCAAAGACAGAGCCCAATTCCAATCCAATGACACCCCCACCAACAATTACCATCCTTTTGGGTACTTTAGTGATATTAAGAGCCTCGGTAGAAGTAATGACACGATTTTTGTCATAATTAAACATAGCTGGTGTGATAGGTTTAGATCCAGTGGCTATAATTATATGATGCCCCGTAATTTCTTGTATCTTGTCAGCTGATTTTATGGAAATAGTATTTTTATTGATAAACGAACCATGGCCTGTAAAAATGTCAATTTTATTTTTTTTCATTAGAAACTCAACACCTTTGCAAGTTTGTTCTACAACTTCATTTTTTCTTTTAATCATTTTAGCCATATTGACACTTACAGTACCAGTTTCAATGCCATGAAGTGCAAATTTTTCTACAGCATTGTGGTAATGTTCGCTACTGTCTAACAATGCTTTAGAAGGAATACATCCAACATTGAGACAGGTACCACCAAGGGTATTATATTTTTCAATTATAGCTACTTTTTTACCTAATTGGGCTGCTCTGATAGCGCCAACATATCCTCCTGGTCCTGAGCCAATAATTATAATATCGTACATCATATTTTAATCTTTTTTAGGATTCTTTTTCTTGAAAAATCTTCTTTTATTGGGTTTTTTAATATTGTTTGTATCTTCCGTTTGAGATGGATTCTGATTATTATTAGCTGTGGGATTATTATTAGGTACAGCCGCTGAATGATTTCCACCATCTTCAGTAGGTAATTGAGGTTTCTGCGCTTTATTTACAGGATGATTACCTTTGTTTTGTTGAGGTGTTTGTCCCTTTACTGGAGAGTTTTGACTTCTATTTTGAGCATTTGGATTATTTCTGTTGGCTTGTTCTTGCCCTTTGTTTTGGTGGTTAGGGTTATCTTTGTTTGCTGGCGCTTGTCCTTTGTTAGGAGTGTTTGTATTTTCCTTATTTGTAGGATTATGCTCCCTATTAGGTTGTTGTTTACCTTGTTGAGCGTGGGTTCTTCCCGAGTTGTTACTTGGTGCGCTATTGCTTTGTCCTTTCTTATTATTTCTATTTTTATTTTTTCTTGGCTCGTTTTTGAGTTCAATCAAGCCTGTTACATCTTCGTATTCGTGTTCTTCTTCTACAAAAACATTTTCATTAGTTTCTACAGGAACATTAGGTACTACAGTATCGGAAGTAAGCTGATCAGGCAAAACATTTTTTTGATTCAGTTGGCGCACTTCCTTTGCGTGGCTTGTGGTCAATGCTACAATTTGCCCTCTCATTTTGTCATTGTTTTCGTAAGCATAATAAAGCATGCCCTTGAATATATCTGTCTTAATCAGAACTAGTTTGCCCGCCTTAGTACGCAAAGTATCTGCATCTTCTGGAAAATCTTCTAAGGCATCCAAATATGTATCCAATTCATAGTTAAGGCAACATTTGAGTCTGCCACATTGACCAGAAAGTTTGGTTTGGTTGATAGCTATGTTTTGGTATCTAGCGGCGGAAGTATTCACAGATTTAAAATCAGACAACCATGTTGAGCAACACAATTCTCTGCCGCACGAACCAATGCCCCCAATGAGACCTGATTCTTGTCGGGCGCCGATTTGTTTCATCTCAATTTTTATCTTAAAGGAATAGGCATAATCTTTGACTAATTGTCTAAAATCTACTCTTCCCTCTGCAGTATAGTAGAAAGTTGCCTTTTTTTTGTCTGCTTGATAAATTACGTCTCCTATCTTCATGTCCAAACCCAAAGTACGTGCTATGACTCTGGCTTTGACCATAGTGGGTTTTTCCATATCTCGAGCTTCTTGGAGTTTTTCAAGGTCTCGTTCGTTAGCTTTGCGAATGATTTTATGTAAAATTCGGTCTTCTGACATCCTTTTTTTCTTCATTTGTAGCCTTACCAATTCACCGGAGAGCGTAATTTGGCCTATATCATAACCACTAGAAGTTTCAACGACCACCATGTCTCCCGTGATAAAGTCGTAAGGATTGTCATTGATGAAAAAATCCTTAACACTTCCTTTTTTGAAGCTCACTTCAACAAATTTGTACATGGAGGGGTCAAAAATCTCCCTTGAGGCTATCCAATCGTAAGAATTTTTTTTGTTACATCCACCTGATGAACAGTGCCCCTTATCTCCACATCCGGTGGGTACACCACCTGAACTGCTACTACAACTACTACATCCCATTTTTTTATAATATATTGTGGTAGGTCTCAACTATGCTTTTAACCTACTCGTTATGTTAAAAATATTTACAAAGGTACAAAATTTGTCATATAAATAATGAAATTGTATAAATTGTTTTTTTAAAATGAATTTTTTGAAGTAGTCTTGCGATATAATCAGATAAAAAATGGCTATTTTTGTATTTACTCTTATTCGTTGTAACGCAGGGAGGCATTCATTCCTTGCAATAAACATTATACAGGGAAGTTCTATAAATTCTATTTCTTTTACAAAAAGATGCTAAGGTTATTAACTGCTTTGATGTCAAAAAGTGTCCTCAATGTAGCTTTGGATACTCCCAAAGTGTTTTTTGTCATCCGTATTCTCCTCTACCATTTAACTAATTTTTCATTACGAAAATAGTTTAAAGAATTTCTATTAATCAAAAATTCTTCAAATTCTTGATTTTTTATAAAACCTAAGTTTTAGTTGACAAACAAAAAAAAATCCCCGACACTGTTGTATCAGGGATTTTAAGTTATTGTAAAGGTTTAAAAAAACTTACAATGAAATAATATTTAAACACATCAAAATTACTTTTTGTCGCTCACTTCTTCAAATTCAACATCTGTAACATCTTCAGTTTCGTTGGTATTACCAGCATTTTGACCAAAATCTTGTGGGCCTGCTCCAGGATCTCCACCTCCTTGTTGTTGTTGTGCTTGATAAATGTCTTGAGAAGCAGCTGTCCATGCCGCATTCATAACTTCACTGGCTTTGTCGATCATAGAAATGTCTTGCATTTTATGGGCTTCTTTAAGGTCAGTTAAAGCTTTTTCTATACTTTCTTTTTTGTCAGCAGGGATTTTATCACCAATTTCTGACAATTGTTTTTCAGTTTGAAAAATCAATGAATCTGCCATATTTATTTTTTCAGCCCTTTCTTTAGCTTGTTTGTCAGTGTCAGCGTTTGCGGCTGCTTCTGCCTTCATTTTGGCGATTTCTTCTTGTGAAAGTCCTGTAGAGGCTTCTATCCTAATGTTTTGTTCTTTACCAGTACCTTTATCTTTAGCACTTACTTTGAGGATACCATTGGCGTCCATATCGAAAGTTACTTCAATTTGTGGCACACCTCTTGGAGATGGCGGAATACCATCTAAGATAAATCTTCCTACGCTTCTATTGTCTCTAGCCATTGGTCTTTCTCCTTGCAGAATGTGAATATCTACGCTCGGCTGATTGTCTGCTGCGGTTGAATAGGTCTTTGTTTTCTTGGTAGGTATTGTGCTGTTAGATTCAATAACAACATCAAAAACATTACCCATAGTTTCTATACCCAAGGAAAGCGGTGTTACATCTAATAATAAAACATCTTTCACATCACCACTTAAAACACCTCCTTGTATGGCGGCACCTAAGGCTACTACTTCGTCAGGATTGACGCTTCTGTTGGGTTTTTTACCAAAAAAGTTTTCAACCGCTGTTTGAATAGCAGGAATTCTTGTAGAACCACCTACTAAAATCACTTCATCTATATCATTTGTGCCTAAACCTGCGTCTTTGAGTGCAGCTTTGCAGGGCTCTAATGTTCTCTTTACTAAGCTATCAGCCAATTGCTCAAACTTTGCTCTTGAAAGTTTCATGACTAAGTGTTTAGGAACACCATCTACAGCGGTCACATAGGGTAAATTAATTTCTGTTTCTGCTGATGCTGACAATTCAATTTTCGCTTTTTCAGCGGCATCCTTAATTCTTTGCAATGACATTGGGTCTTTTCTCAAGTCCACATTTTCTTGTGACTTGAATTCATCAGCCAACCAATCAATAATCACTTGGTCAAAATCATCACCTCCTAAATGTGTGTCACCATTAGTTGATTTTACTTCAAATACGCCATCACCTAATTCAAGGATTGAAATATCAAAAGTACCTCCTCCGAGGTCAAAAACTGCTATTGTGCTGTCTGCATTTTTTTTGTCAAGGCCATAAGCTAAAGCTGCTGCAGTGGGTTCGTTGATGATACGTTGAACTTTCAAACCAGCTATTTCACCAGCCTCTTTAGTAGCTTGTCTTTGTGAATCATTAAAGTATGCAGGAACAGTAATTACTGCATCAGTCACTTCTTGTCCTAAGAAATCTTCAGCGGTTTTTTTCATTTTTTGAAGTACCATTGCAGAAATTTCTTGTGGTGTATATAGCCTTCCGTCAATATCAACTCTTACGGTATCATTGTCTCCTTTGACAGCAGAATAAGCCATACGGTTGACTTCAGAATTTACCTCACTGAATCTATTTCCCATAAACCTCTTTATAGAAGCTATTGTTCTTTTGGGGTTGGTTATAGCTTGTCTTTTAGCTGAATCACCTACTTTTCTTTCTCCGTTGTCTAGAAACGCCACAATAGAGGGTGTGGTTCTTCTGCCTTCTTCATTGGCGATTACCACAGGTTCATTTCCTTCCATTACTGCCACACATGAGTTGGTTGTTCCTAAGTCTATTCCTATTATTTTACCCATTTTAATTATTATATTTTAATTGGTTGTAATTGAAAATTATTTGTAACGATAAATAATGAGTCAATCTTTGTGCCAATGAATATATGGGCGTTGAAAACTGCCAAAATGTAATAATTTAAGGAATAAGAACCCAACTATGACTGTCATTAAGTCATATAGTTATTGAAAATTGAGATCTTTTGTCAGAACACCATTTTTGAGTGAGTCTAGAGTCAGCCTGGCTAATTTAATATCTTCCCTGACGAATCTCGTTCTTGAACTAAATACTCCAAGAGCTCCATTGGAAAAGTTTGTAAATTTGGGTATTTCGCCACTTGATGTGATTCCTAAATTGGCATTGGCAACGGTTAAGAATTCACTTATTTCTCTGCCTCCTGATGTGATT
>CAZBCV010000011.1:6231-30177 GCA_964490495.1 uncultured Aureispira sp.
AAAATAGTGATCGTATATTCATCTCCAGGCGACAAATTAAGAGCGCTTGTCTCTGTTCGATAAAGTATATTAGGAGATTGAGAAAAGGCACCATCCTCTCGTACGAGGCCTTCAAGATTGCCATCAATTCTTGTTAATTTTACGGGTGTGGGAAGTTTGTTGGGGTTGGTCGCATTAGAAATTGTTACAGTGATATTATCATAATACAAATTATTTGGGTCTAAGGCTAGTTCTCTTGCGGAAGTTTTTTCATCAATAAAGGCTTTTTCTACTCTGATATAGGTGAACTCATCCTCTGGGGTGAGGAACCCATAAATAATAGGGATATTAACTTCTCCTTCCGTAAGTTGGAAATCGTTGGAACATGATGCGAATAAGCCCATATTTACAATGGCAATAATAAATAGACTCTTTAGCTGAAATGACATAATAAAAATATGTTTTAAAAAAAGACGCAAATTTAGGTCAATTATTGTAGTTTAGTTGTATAATTCTCCATATTATTTTTTATTTAACTACCTTTGCATCTCTAAAACAAATTTTAAATACTCATAAATATGGCACGTAAAAATATCGCTGCAGGTAATTGGAAAATGAATACTACTGTAACACAGGGTATTGAGTTGGCTGAAAATTTAACAAATTCCGACAGGTCAAAAGGGGTAGAGGTGATTTTGGCTGTACCTCACACGCATTTATATCCATTGAAAAAGAAGATAAAAAATTCTAGTAAAATTTTGTTAGCTGCCCAAAATTGTCATCATATGGAGGCGGGCGCTTTTACTGGTGAAATTTCAGCTGTGATGTTGGCAGAAATGAAAATTCCTTATGTAGTTTTGGGGCATTCCGAAAGAAGAGAATATAACAACGAAAGTCATGAATTACTAGCACAGAAAGTTAAATCAGCTTTGGGTGCTGGACTTAAAGTGATTTTTTGTTGCGGCGAATCTTTGGAAGTGAGGAAGTCGGGAGATTATGTAGATCATGTGAAAAAACAATTGGAGGATTCCTTATTTAAATTGAGTCCGATGGAAATGAAAAATATAGTCATAGCGTATGAACCCATATGGGCGATTGGAACGGGAGAAACGGCTAGCCCAGAGCAGGCACAAGAAATTCATTTTGAAATACGTCAAATTCTAAAAAATAAATTTGGAAAACGAGTCGCAGACAACACGAGTATATTATATGGAGGATCTGTTAAAGGGTCAAATGCTAAAGAATTATTTTCTCAATCAGATGTTGATGGTGGTTTAGTGGGTGGAGCATCTTTGGACGCTACCGACTTTGTTAAAATAATAAACTCTTTCTAAGAATTTCAAAATAAAATATTTCTATTCGGTTAGAATTTTACCATTCTGACAATAGATAGTGACTTTAGGTTGGACAATTAAGGGTTTTTATCATATTTGTTAGATAGAAGTACTGTTTTATATCAATTTATTTTTAAACAAATAAGAAAAATTGGCTCAACAAATCAATTCTAAAACATTAAAATCGCACTTTGGATACTTTAGATAATATTCAAATAAACTTCGATCAAAGTAATGTGACCCTACTCAATTTGAGTTTGGGAATTTTAATGTTAAGTGTTGCCATTGATTTAAAACTGACTGATTTTCAATATATTTTTAAAAATCCGAAAGCTGTCATAGCTGGATTGATTTCTCAATGGGTGTTATTGCCATTATTGACATTGGTCTTAGCGATGTGGATTCAACCTCATTACTCTCTTGCTATGGGTATGTTGCTTATTGCAGCCGTACCAGGTGGGAATGTTTCTAATTATACTGTTCACCTTGCTAAGGCCAATAGTGCATTGTCCATTCTTCTTACTACCATTTCAACAGTTTTTTGTGCGGTGAGTACGCCATTATTATTTTCATTACTTAAAGAGGCATTGCCCAACGAAATTCCTTTGGCCCACAATTTTGAAATTAGTTTTTTAGACTTGTTCAAAACCATAATACAACTTATTTTTATTCCTTTGATGGCAGGATTGTTTTTGAATTATAAGTATCCTAATTTTGTACTAAAGATAAAAAATGGTCTAAAAAAAATAAGTTTATTTATTTTTGCAAGTTTTGTAATAGTAGCGCTTTTGAGTAATTTTGATAATTTAAAACAGTACTTGCATTTAGTTTTTGGATTAGTATTTGTTCACAATTTTATGGCTTTAACTATAGGTTTTGTCTGGTCAAGATACATAGTGAAATTGTCACTTGGGGATAGTCGCGCTATCAGTTTAGAGACTGGAATTCAAAATTCTGGATTAGCATTGATTTTGGTCTTTAACTTTTTTGAGGCCAATGGAGGTATGGCGCTCATAGCAGCATGGTGGAGTATTTGGCATCTTTTGTCTTCAAGTTTATTGGCTTATGTTTGGGGTCGGGAACAAAAAACTTAATAGAGTAAACCTAATATATTTGTAAAACAAAAATTAGGAGGAACATTTTTTTTATTATACCTAAATATCTAAAATGAGATTCGTCATGAGACCTTCAAGTACAAAAAAATCAGGACTTTTGATGACAAAGAATAGACACCCCTATGGTGCGAAGTCAAAAGTAAGCTTTGCGGCTGATTTTGAAGTAATTGTAGGTCGTAATAGATTATCATTTTAGATTTTTAGGTTAAAGCATTAAACAACTTTATGAATTAATTGGTTTTGTCGTATTAAAGTAAAAATTTAATTTTATGAATCAAATATTAGGAATTGGAAGTAGAGTGAAGCATCCTGCTTTTGGGGACGGTGTCATTATAGGCGCAGAAATGATAGCATACAAAGTATGTTTTATAACTTATGGTATCAAGAGTGTTGGAAAAGAATATAATGCATGGGAAGTGATAGAAAGAATCGAAGCTGATGAAAAAGTTTCATTTTCAGAAGCTGAAAAATCACTCATCAAAATATTAAAAACATGGTCTGATATTTCAGAGGTAGTGCCTTTGGGTGACAAATGGACGGATGGCGTGATGATATTAAAGCCTGGTGAAGAGGGATTGAAATCAAAAGAAATTCCAATAGACGTGTTTTTTCACAAAATAGTAATGGTAAGAGATAGACTGAGAGTAATGGAACAGCGGATTAATGCCAGTACGCTTTCTGATGAGGACAAAGTCAATCTTCAGCAATATATCACTAGAATATATGGTAGTTTGACGACTTTTAATGTGCTTTTTAGGAATAAAGAGGATCAATTTATAGGTGAAAAATCTTAAAATCGTTGAATGTGTAAGGAGCGTGACATTTCTTTGTATTGGCCAAAAGCCATAATGTCATCAAAATGTTTACCTTTGCGCAAAATCAATGGTATCAAAATATATTCTGAGAGAGAAAGCTCGCAAATAAATTATTCTAAATAAGAAAAAGCATTTGTAAGCTAAAAAGTGTGCTAATATATTGAATCATCATTCCACAATGTTAAAGTCTAAAATTAGATAAAATGTCAGTAGTTGTACAAAATTTAACTAAGATCTATGGTACTCAAACGGCGGTAAGTGACCTTTCCTTCACGGCTACTAAGGGTGAAATTTTGGGTTTTTTAGGTCCCAATGGAGCGGGCAAGACTACTACCATGAAAATGATATGTTGTTTTACAGCTCCTCATGAAGGTACCGCTTTTGTTAATGGTTTCGATATACATCAATCACCATTAAATGTAAAAAACTCAATAGGTTACTTACCAGAGCACAATCCCTTATATGAAGATATGTATGTTAAGGAATATCTTCAGTTTGTAGCAAGTATTCATAAGCTACCTAATAAAAGATCACGTATTGAAGAAGTGATAGAAATGACGGGATTGGGTAAAGAGCAGCACAAAATCATTGGCACCCTTTCCAAAGGTTATAGACAAAGAATCGGTTTAGCGCAAGCCATCATACACGACCCGGAAGTTCTCATTTTAGATGAGCCTACTTCAGGGTTAGATATGAATCAGTTGGTGGACATTCGCGCATTAATAAAAGATTTAGGCAAAGAAAAAACCGTCATATTTTCATCTCATATCATGCAGGAAGTTCAAGCTATATGCGATAGGGTAGTGATTATCAATAACGGGATTAAAGTGGCTGATGAAACCATTGGAAATTTAACAAATTTGATGAGTGGATCAGATAGCATAGTTGTAAAGTTTTTGGACAATGTCTTCGATTTAAACGTTTTCAACACTATCAAAGGTCTCACAAACATAGCTAAAAAGGAAGATAGTTTTGTTTTTAGTTATGATGCAGCTGTCGATATTAGGAAAGATATTTTTCATACTGCCGTAAAACAAAATCTTACCATTATAGAAATGAGGCAACAAAAAGCCAATATGGAGGATGTATTTAGACAAGTGACCCAAAAAGAATCATATGTATAGTATATTTCAAAAAGAGATTCATGCCTTTTTTAGCTCATTGATAGGCTATGTTGTCATGGGTGTTTTCATTACATCCATAGGGCTTTTTATGTGGGTTTTTTCAGAAACAAGTGTGATATCCTATCGGTTTGCTACTTTGGATCAATTGTTTTCCATAGCACCGTTAGTTTTTTTGTTTTTGATACCTGCGGTGACCATGAGTAGTTTTGCTGATGAAAGATCAAAAGGAACAATAGAGTTTTTGTTTACGAGACCGCTCACCACATTGCAAGTTGTTTTGGGTAAATATTTAGCGAATGTCACATTGGTACTTTTTGCTCTGTTGCCCACATTGATTTATTATTTCAGTATATACCAATTGGGATCGCCCCAGGGTAATTTAGATAAAGGCGCCATCTTTGGATCATATATAGGTTTGTTTTTTCTTGCGAGCGTATTTGTGTCCATTGGAATATTTGCATCATCCATTTCTACCAATCAAATAGTAGCCTTTATCATGGCTGCCTTTTTGTGCTTTTTCTTTCATTGGGCATTTCTATATGTTGCTAAAATTCCCGTTTTTACTGGAAATTTGGATTTATTCATACAAAAATTAGGTATAAATTATCATTATTCAAGTATCAGTAAGGGCGTAATAGATACACGAGATATTTTATATTTCTTTTCTGTGATAATAGTTTTTTTGTTGGCAACACATCAAGTTCTAGAAAACCAAAAAAGATAATAATCAAGTAAAGTTATGAAACGCCCAAGACCGCAGGCCGGACACAAAGGAGAATGATTATTGGGCGTTCCATATGACAATAAATTCAGGCCACCAGGGGTGGACAAACTAAAAATAAACAGATGAATTCATTGGGTAAATATACACAATTTTTATTGATATTGGCTATTATAATAGTTATCAATATCATTGCTGGTTTTTTCTACACAGAATTTGATTTTACTGAAGATAGAAGATATACAGTTACAGGCAACACAAAAACATTGGTGAGTGACATAGATGACAATATTACCATTAGGGTTATGTTGGATGGAGAATTTCCAGCTGGATTTATGAGGCTTCAATCATCTACAAAAGATTTGTTAGATAAATTTAGAGATATAAATCCTAAAATAGTTTATGATTTTGAAGACCCCATGGAAGGCCCAACTAGAACTATAGAACAGAGAAGAAAACAATTGATAGAAGATAATATTATTCCAGTCAATTTGACATATTTTGATGGCAAGCAATCGGTACAAAAAGCAGTTTTCCCATTCGCCATTGTAAATTTGGGGCCCAAAAAACAAATCATCAATCTTCTTGAAGAACAAAAGCCAGGAGATGATGAAAATGAAGTTCTGAACAAATCTGTGGCTTTATTGGAATATAAGTTTGCCAATGCTTTTCAAAAACTGAATCTATCAAGAAAAAAGAATGTCCTTATCACTCAGGGCAATGATGAATGGCAAGAAGATCAGTTGTTTAGGTTGAAATCTGAAATCAACAAATTCCACCGAGTAGGCTATGTTAGTCTTGATACTCTTATGACTTTAGATACTACTATAGATTTAGTAATTGTGCCAGGGCCTAAGACCATCCTAAGTCCACAAAATAAGTTTAAGTTAGACCAATTTATCATGCAAGGAGGACGCATCATTTGGCTGATGGATAGATTTAAAATATCATTGGACAGTATCAATAAACATCGGTTTTATGTTCCTGAGCCCATAGAAAATGAATTAGACGATATGTTTTTTAAATATGGCGCTCGTGTACTTCCAGATTTGATAATGGATTTGGAATGTTCGCAAATTCCTCAAGTGATTGGGATGGCTGGTGATAAACCTCAAACACGACTTTTTCCATGGTACTATAGTCCCAATATTGCTTCTACTAGTTCACATCCCATTGTCAGAAATATTGATAGGGTGAATATGTCATTTCCAAGTACGGTAGATACTATAAAAACGGATGCTGACATTAAAAAGACCATTTTACTTCAAAGCTCCACTTATTCAAAAAACCAATTGGCTGGATCTCGTGTATCCTTCGAAGTTTTAAAAACAAGCCCTGATCCATCAAAATTTAATAGTGGAAAGCGCCCTGTAGCTATTTTGTTGGAAGGCGAGTTTGACTCTTATTTCAAAAATAGAGTGACACCTGACATGGAAAATACATTAAAATCCTTGAATATAGATATAAAATACAAAGGCAAAGCTAGTAAACAAATCATTGTTTCTGACTCTGACTTTGCTCGCAATCTTGTCAATAAAGAAACTGGCCAAACCGAAGATATAGGTTATAACAAGTGGGAAAGGAATTATTATAAAGGAAACAAGGATTTTATCCTCAATGCTGTGGAGTATATGTTGGATGAAAACAATATTCTGGAGTCAAGGTCAAAGGAAATAAAATTACGCTTATTGGATAGTGTAAAAATAAAGGAAGAACAAATTAAATGGCAGTTGATTAACCTTGTTTTGCCACTGTTATTGATAGTAGTGTTTGGAGTTTTATATAATGTTTGGAGAAAGAAAAAGTTTGGCAATACAACTGTTTAAAATTGAATTAAAATGAATAGAAATGTAATTTTGGCCATTATATTGGTGGCGCTTGTAGGCGTAGCATATTATGTTATGACTGAAAATAAAAAAGTGGAAAAAAGTACTATTTCTGCTGACAGAGGATTTAGTATTGAATCCATAGATATGGTTTCAAAACTAGTACTTAAGAGAGCTGAAGAACCTGCTATTGTTTTTACTCGAGGCAATGGTGGGTGGCTACTCAATGAAAAGTATGAAGTTGACCCGGCAGTCTTTATCAATATAGAGGTTGTATTGACAAATATGAGAATGTCTTATATTCCCAACGAAGCGTCTATTGAAAACATAAAAAAGAGTATTCAAAAAACCGGTATTCAAGTGGATGTCTATGATAAAAAAGATAAGGTTATAAAATCATTTTTTGTAGGGTCTGATGCGCCTAAAAGTCAAGGAACATATATGTGGTTAGTTGGTTCAGATAAACCTTATGTAATGCACTTACCAGGATTGTCTGGAGGTCTTCGCTCCCGTTTTGACCAACCTTTCAGCAATTATAGAGATAAGGTTATTTATAATCACAGAAAAGAGGATATTGTGTCAATAAAAGTGGAATACCCTAAAGATAATTTCTCTTCTTTTACAATCAAAAAATCTGGAAATGAAAGTGAAATCACACCGTTATTGGACTTGCCCAATAAACCTAAGGGCTCGGCTAATAAATTCTTATTGGACAAATATATAGCGAATTTTGAGTCAATGGGAATTGAGGGCTTGATTAATAATTTCCCAGGCAAAGATACAATAATAACAACCCTTCCTAATTGCATTTTAACCATAGATAAAAGAGGTGGGAAACAAATCCAACACAAATTTTGGTCGCACGATAACTACATTGACCAACGAGGCACGTCCAGAACGCCTGAGGAAATTAGAGATCAAGGCAGGATGTTTATCTTATCACAAGACGGTGATTTCTACATTGCACAACAAATAGTGATAGGTAAAATATTCATGGGCTATAGAGAGTTCTTTAAAGTAGAATAGGGTAAAAGTTTTCAATTATTATAGTAGTTGTTTTGAAAAATGGAAGATTGTACATTTTAAGAAATAAATATTGTTGCTAAAATAAGAATTTTAAGATTTGTAATATTCACTCACAATTTCACCAAAGCCACCAATTGATTTTTGACATCTGGATTTTCATCTAAAAAAGAATTGTACAGATTTTTACTGCCTAAAAAAGTGATTTTTTTTCCAAAACTTCCCTTAGCTTTGAGGTGGAAAGTCATTATTTGAAGTCGATCCAATCCAATGATATTGATAGATTCTATATCCTCATAAACAAGTCTAAATGTCTTAAAATAATTCGATACATAATAGTACTCAGGGCCCATTTCTACTCTTTTTAGTTGCATGATACTGAAATAAATCAAGGCAAAAAACAATAAGTAAGCTGCTAAAAATGGATATTTGAACATAGGCGACGTCAAAAAAGGAATCTGCTGCTCATCTACTACGAAAAGTGTTAGGGTAAAAACAGTAAAAAAAACTATCCACACCGTTGGAATGAATAATTTGAAAAACAAGGTAAGATTGGATGATACTCTTTGCATAAATGATTTACGAGGGGATTTCTGAATTTTTGACAACACGAGCCGCTACTTGAATCGATATTTCGTACAGAATAAAGAGAGGAATACCTACTAATATTTGAGTGATTGCATCAGGCGGAGTGATAAATGCTGCCAAAATGAAAATCACTAAAAATGCTTCTTTTCTAAACTTTTTTAAGACATTGGGGCCAATTAAACCAATTTTGGCTAAGAAATAGATCACTATGGGTAGTTCGAAAGCTAAGCCTACAGGCAAGGTAAACATGGTCATATAGTTGACATAGGATGATAAAGTTGGGCTTGTCGTAGCTTCTATTCCTACAGTATATCCCCCCAAAAAAGTAATAGCAAAAGGCGCGATAATAAAATAACCAAACGATACACCCAAAATAAAAAGCAACGAAGTCACCCCCAAAAGTTGGTTGGCTATTTTTATTTCTTTGGCATAGAGACCCGGTTTTATAAACTTCCAAAATTCGTAGAAAATATAAGGAAATGAGATGATAATGCCTAAAAATATAGACACTGTAATTCCCACAAAAAATTGTTCTCCCAACTCGCGTGTGATGAGAGGTAATTCTGGGGGTGAAAAACAAGTAGCTTCAGAGAGGGCACAAAAGAGTTTGTATGTTATAAAATCAGCCTTTTTGGGTGCAAAGACGATGTATTCAAAAACTTGTTTCTGAAATATAAGTCCTAAAATTGCAAAAAATACTACACCAATACCTGCACGAATGATATGCCATCTGAGTTCTTCAAGGTGGTCTAAAAACCCCATCTCCTTAGGTTCGGGCTCTTGGCTAAAATCAGTTGTTTTTCGAGGAATATTATTTGACATGAATAGATGTAAAAAAAATAAAGTGCAAAGTTAATTTATTTATAGTATAAAACTACATTTTTTTTTCTTAAATAAATAGATAAATATATTTAATAATATATTAGTTTTGCACCATGAATTTTTCGTCAAAAATATTAGAGGATGCCGTTATGGCTTTAGCATCACTGCCTGGCGTAGGTAAGAAGTCTGCCTTGCGTTTAGCTATTCATTTAGTGCAGGACGATACGCAAAAGCCACAAAAAATTGCCAATGCATTGATTCGACTTGCGAATGACATCAAAAAGTGTAAAGTTTGTCATAATTTTTCAGATGATGATATATGTCACATTTGTGCTTCTCCATCCCGCAAAAAAAATGTAATATGTATAGTAGAAAGTGTGAGAGATGTTATGGCTATTGAAGATACACAACAGTTTTCTGGTCAATACCACGTTTTGGGGGGTGTTATCTCCCCTTTGGATGGCGTAGGTCCAGATGATCTGACTATTCAAGATTTACTTACTAGGGTGGACACGGAAAGTGTAGAAGAAGTCATTATGGCCATAAGTCCATCTATAGAAGGAGAAACAACTATCTATTATCTGAGTAAATTGTTGGCCCAAAAAAACATCAAGATTTCTGTTATTGCACGCGGTGTTTCATTTGGCGGCGAGCTAGAATATGCTGATGAATTAACTTTGGGGCGCTCTATAATTTCTCGAATTCCTTATCATGTACAATCTTAATCATGGCTCTTCCCATAGATATAGGTATTGTCATTGTCAATTACAATGTGAGGCATTTTTTAATTCAATGCCTAAAGTCTATTTTTAATTCACAAACTCAGGGATTAAAAGTTGAAGTATGGGTAGTGGACAATGCTTCCATCGATGGCTCAGTGGAATTACTGATGGAGGAGTTTCCGCAGGTCCATCTCATAAGGAATACTCAAAATGTAGGTTTCTCTAAAGCTAATAATCAAGCCATTGAGCTTATAAATGCAAAGTACACTCTATTGCTTAACCCTGACACAATTATAGAAGAGCTAACATTACAAAAATGTTATGATTTTATGGAAGCGCACCTATCGGCCGGAGCGTTAGGAGTGCGAATGATAGATGGTGCTGGCGTTTTTTTGGCAGAATCTAAGCGGAAAGTTCCTGATTTATGGAGTTCTTTTTGTAAGCTGAGCTATTTGTCAGATTTATTTCCTCGTTCTAAGTGGTTCAGTGGCTATAATTTAGGATATTTGTCAGAGCATGAAACACATGAAATTGAAGTGTTATGCGGGGCTTTTATGTTTATGAGGAAAGAGGTATTGGCTCAAGTGGGTTTATTAGATGAAGCTTTTTTTATGTATGGAGAAGATATAGATTTATCTTATCGCATAGTTCAAGCGGGTTGGAAAATCTATTATTTCCCGGACACTAGTATTATACATTACAAAGGAGAAAGTACAAAAAAAGCCAGTCTTAATTATATCAAAACCTTCTATGGGGCCATGTCCATTTATGTGGATAAACATTATTCTAAAGGAAACGCACGATTTTTTGCACGACTTATAAATGTTGCCATATTTTTGAGAGCTTTAGTGAGCGGAATGTTTGGACTTTTTAAAGCTCTCTTATGGCCAATTTTCGATTTTTTGTTAGGTTATTGGATGGTTTCTCAAATAAAAACTCATTGGGCATCATATTATTTTAAAAATCCGCATTATTACGATAATTCTCCAATTGGTATTCTGATAGTCGTCTATCTTTTGCTTTGGTTAGGGGCTTTGTGGGTGAATGGTCATTATGATAAAGATTCAAAATATATTCATATTGGAAAGTCAATAATGTTGGGAACAGTCGCTATTCTTATTCTTTATGCTCTCTTACCGGTAGAAATGAGGACGAGTAGAGCCATAATATTGATAGGGGCAGGGATTATGGCCCTTGAAGTAGGACTTACACTGTGGCTACGTCAATTATTACAATCAAAAAGTAATGATCATTTGGCGCAACATATTGCAATAGTAGCCTCAAAATCTCAAGCTCTTAAACTAACAGAGCTGCTCAATCAAACTTCTCTTCATCCTTTGGAAATAACATATATTTCACCCAGTAATGGGTCTATGGATGCTTTTTACTCCAATACTATGGAAAATATTCGTCCCATGGTGGAAGCGCTTCGTATAGATGAAATAATCTTTAGCTCTGACGAAGTAAATATGTCTGACATTATTTCCATCATGATGCAGCTTGATAAATCTGTGAAGTACCGAATGGGAAACTCAGAGTCATTAGTAGTAGTGGGGAGTTCTAATAAAAACACAAAAGGCGAACTCATTCATTTGAATGTAAATTATCCTTTGGCAAGGTCTTCGCAAAAACGTTGGAAACGCATTTTTGACATAGGAGTAGCTGTGTTGATGATTCCATTTATTCCTTTATTATTTGTGGTGACAGGGTTGAAACTACAGTGTGTTTCAAATATTTTTGCGGTCATTATGGGTCAGAAAACATGGTTGGGCTATGGCGGAGACAATGGCGATTATAATTTTTTACCCACACTACCCATAGCCGTTGTAAGTTACCCACACACTCAAAAGCTCTTAGAATTCGAACCTAAATTTTTCAAAAGTAGGAATATAGAATATGCTCAAACATTTAATGTGTTCAATGATTTTATGATTCTATTAAAAAATATCAATAAAGTCAGTGATTCCTATGCTCAAAAGAAATAGAGATATGGGTTTTAATAGATTAAATATTTTTTTCTTGTGATTTCAAAATCACTCAAACCTTTTTGCCAGGTTTTTTTAATGTCTTCAGCAGATAATCCTTGGATGATTTGATTTCTCAGCGCATCCGTTCCAGCCAATTTGTCAATGAAGTTGGACTTTAAAAAATATTCTTCATTGACTTCTTTCATCAGTTGATACATATCTATTGTGTAGGATAGGTCTATGGTTTTTGAGTCATAAAGGCTACCCAAAGTCATTTGGCTTAAGTCGATGCCGTAACATTTTTGACCATTTTGAGGTGGTTCTTTAGCGCCTACATTGGGTTGAGGTGTGAAAGAAAAATCACTTTTAAGTTTTGGATGTCCAATCCACTGAAAAGGGTAGTCTGTCCCTCTTCCTAAACTTAAGGTTGTCCCTTCAAAAAAACATGTGGAAGGATAAAGTAAAATAGACCTTATGTCTGGCAAATTGGGACTAGGGCGAACGGGAAGTTCATAAAAAGTATTGTGGTCATAGTTTTTGCAAGGAATCACTGTGAGCTCACACTTTGTTTTATTTTCAAGCCATCCTTCACCATTGATCATTTGAGCGTACTCTCCGATAGTCATACCATAAACGATGGGCACGGGATGCATACCCACGAAAGACTTAAATTTTGGGTCCAAAATAGGGCCATCAATATAATTTGCATTTGGATTGGGCCTATCTAATACTATGAGAGGTATCTTATTCTCTGCACATGATTCCATAATATAATGAAGAGTAGAAATATAGGTATAAAACCTAACACCTACATCTTGAATGTCAAAAACGACAATTTCCACACCATTTAAATCTTCTTGGGTGGGTTTTTTCTTCTTGCCATACAGTGACAAAACTTTAAGCCCGGTTTTTGGGTCTTTGTCGTCTTTGATATGTTCACCCGCATCGGCCTCACCCCTGAACCCGTGTTCGGGAGCAAAGACAACTTGAATATTTGCGCCTAATTTGAGTAAGGTATCAATGAGATGACTCTGACCAACAATACTTGTTTGATTGACGATCAATGCCACCTTTTTACCTTCTAAAAGAGGAAAATATGTGGCTATTCTTTCTGCACCTGTAATGATTTGTGTCGAATCTCGTGTCTCATACTTTAATGTGGTAGGAGTTATTATCTTTTCAGCATCACATGTCATGAGTGCAAAAACAAAACTGAAATAAAAATAAAATGGCATACGTTTAAGATGTTTTAATGTATAATAACAAAAAAAAAGCCCAAAAGTTATAAGATATAAATTCTGGGCTATTCTTTTCTGTTTATGTGAACTTTGATTTTTAGTTACCTATAATCTGAAATTCAGTCCTTCTATTTTGTGCCTTACATGCTTCAGTGGCATTGGTTTCACATCCTGGAACAGGTTTGTTAGGGCCATTTCCTACTACTACGAGCCTATTGGCATCAATTGCGTATTCAGATTTGAGATAATCAGCTACACTTTTAGCTCTTTTTTCTGAGAGAACTTTGTTGGTAGCGGCACTCCCTACATTGTCCGTATTTCCTTCAACTCTAATTTTTACATTACCAAAAGCTTTGACAACATCTTTAAATTGTAAATCAATAATAGTTTTTGCATTGGCATCTAATATGTGTTGGCCCGTAGCGAAATTGATACTGACTGGTTTGGCTGCTACAGCGGGTGCGGTAGTTTCAGCTTTGGTTACGGGTGAGAAACTTTTGGACTTTTCAGCGGCATGTTCTATGCCCGTAAGATTGTCTTGAGCACTTGTGACTGCTCCTACGTATATTGCCGACCTCCATGCGGGGGCTAAATTAGGGGCATCTCCAGTTTTAACAAAAGCTCTACTCATTTTTTCATAAAGATCCTGGCCTCTTTGTCCTTTGTAATTGGAGTTAAGACCAAAGAAATTGACGTTGTCTCCGTGTGTAGTCCAATAAACAGTACTCATCATACCAAGGCCGTCTTCGGGTGCTAAGCCATTCAAATCTGCAAGATATTTTGCCGCTTTAGCATGGTTGTCTCTACTTTTGTTCAATTCAGCAGTAGCTTTCATCCATCCTTCATAAAATCCATGTATCATATTTCTTTTATCTTTGATGGTTTGCTCGCTTGCAAACATGATGTCTGCAATGATATGGGACTGATCTACAGTTGTCAAAAGAATTTTAGAACCTGGTACATCGGCGGTAGCTAATTGGTCGTCTGGACTCCAAACCACGGCTGCATCTACATCAGCAGATCTAAACATTTCAGCAGCTTTGAGATTATCTGTGGTCTTAATAATGCGTACATCGTCATAACTTAAGCCCGCTGCTTCTAACGAACTCAAAAGTAAAGTTTGCGCAGGAGATGGAACAGCCACAGCTATTTTCTTTCCTTTCAAATCATTGATGGTGTTAATGCCTCTTTTTACGATAATGGCATCACCACCTCTTGACCAATCTACTTGCATAAAGGCCTTAGGTTTGAATGCATTAATGTCTTCAGGGGCAGTGTACAATGGAAATGCATCAGCAGTTTGAACTAACACATCATATTCACCGGCCATCCACGCATTTAGAGCCGTAATCAAGTCGTTTTCCACTCGAAACTCTACTTTAAAACCATAATCTTTAAAGAATCTAGACTGAGTGTTGGCTATAGCACCTTCATTGAAGTACAACCCTGGAGCATATCCACCCCATGTTACTAGTTGTACGCGTAAAGTGTTAGGGTCGCGTTGGCCAGATGTACTACTTGTCGCTTTTGTGCCATCTTCTGTCGAAGAATTATCGTTATTTGCTTTAGCGACCTCAGCTTGTTTTTTAAGGTCTTGGCCCAGTTTCGTACTATTGAGGAGATATTTTCCCCCAAAAAATACGCCTGCTAATATGAAAAGCGTGATTATAAATTTTGAAAAACTTGTGAGTCTTGCTGCCATTTTTAATAAATATTTAATGTTATAAAAAAATTAATCAAATAAATTGTCATATTGATTGGTTCTTGATACTTTTTCAGGTCTTCTAATGGGTTCATTCAAGTCCAAAACCTCATCGTTAGAAACGGGGGTATCTAAAATTGTTTGTTTTTCGCCACCTAAGAGTAAGGATACACTTTCATTTTCCCATTTTTCTAACATACGTAATCCTTCTTCTTCAAAAACGCCATTTTGTAAATCAATAGACTCCATAAAACCTTTGGAAATGTCCATAAATCTCTCCATTTCTCCTACTTTTTGGCTAACATCATCTGCCATAGCTTCTAATGCAGCGTCGAACATAGCTTTTTTATCAGGATCGCCTTTGAGAATAGACATTGCAGATCTCATCGCAGAGTTACTTGCTGTTATGGCTTTGCGTTCTTGTTCTTTTACTTTTACTTGGTCTTCAACATCTTCTACTAAAATATATGAGTTTTCATGCATTTTGCTCAACACTCTATTGAGAATTTGCATTTTCGAAAGTAAATCTTCTAGTTTTACATTGGATTCTTGCAAGCGACCTGCTTTTCGACTTTTGAGCAATACATGAGCTTGTTTATTGTCTTGAGCGGCTTGACTTGCCATACTGAGATTAGAGTCTATTTCCTTTTTATTGTTGAAAATTACTTCTTGTAGTTTGTGCATTTGCCCACGGAGCTGTACCATTTGTCTGCTCATTTTTGTAAGATTTTCTTTCAAGTCTGAGACGTAGGAATTTAAAATACCAATAGGATCGATATTTACAAAAAGACCTGTAATCCATCTCATAGCACTTTGAAACATATAGCTCATTATGGTCCTACCGTTTTGGTCTATGGCCATAAACACTACAGTTCCTAAAATCAATAGACCTAATATTTGACCTAAAAGAGTAGAGAAAAAAGTTATGACCGCCCCAGTGGCAGTAATCACTATAAATCCTGTCAAAATGGTCATGAGAGCTAATGTTATTGCTCCTGTAACACCTTCGGGTCTTGACCAAAATGATTTAATGTTGTGTGGCATATTTTTACGGCAATTATCGAATCAAACCACAAATTTAAGTTTTTTTTTCATATATGAAATAATTATCTCATTTTTATGGACAAATTAAGATATTTATCGTACCAATGGCTATGAAATGGTGTTAAAAACTGAAAGGCGGACCAAAAAGTAACACTTGTTACAAAGCTCTTGTCGTATTTAATCTACCTTTGCGATTATTATTTTAATTAAATTATTCAAATCAATAAAATATACCTATAATGTTCGATTTTTTAAATTCATTATTCGGAGGTGGTTCTGATGATATCACTGCAATAATAGACAAAAAACCTTTTCTTGTGGACGTTCGTGAACCATCGGAGTTTAAGCAAGGTCATCCTAAAGGCTCTATAAATATACCTTTAGGTCAGTTAGATTCACAACTAGCAAAATTTAAAGGCAAAGAAAATATAGTTCTATTTTGTAGAAGCGGCAACCGCAGTGGTATGGCCAAATCAAAATTAGAATCCAATGGATTTTCAAATGTTTACAATGGAGGTACATGGCAAAATGTTGCTAATTTAGTGAAATAGTATTTTATAAAATCAAAAATCAAAAACAACATGTTAGAAGTACTTAGTCAACCTTGGCCTTGGTATGTCGCCGGGCCACTCATTGGGCTTACTGTGCCTGTATTGCTTATTTTAGGTAATAAATCTTTTGGAATATCTTCGTCATTAAGGCATGCCTGCGCGGCTTGTTTTCCAGCAGGGTTAGATTTTTTTAAATATGATTGGAAACGTGAAATTTGGAATTTGGTTTTTGTAATAGGTATATTCATCGGCGCTGTTGTCGCTGTAACTCTTTTAGGGAATCCGAATGATATGATTGTGGCCGATGCATTGAAAACAGAATTAGCTACCTATGGTGTGACGGATTATAGTGCATTGGTGCCAAAAGAGTTGATGAGTTGGGACACTTTGTTTACTCTAAAAGGCTTCTTTTTTATGGTAGTAGGCGGGTTTTTAGTGGGTTTTGGAACACGGTACGCAGAAGGATGTACAAGTGGTCACGCTATTATGGGACTATCCACCTTACAATGGCCTTCTTTGGTAGCCACTATATTTTTTATGATAGGTGGATTCGCTTCTACGTTTTTCATAGTTCCCTGGATATTAGGATTATAATCATTACCTCACAACAATAAAACAAGAATAATAATGTCAAACAACATAAAAAATAAGGAATTAATAGATTCAGGTACAGCTTGTGTCAATCAAAGCGAATTAGATGCTCATTGGTATGACCATATCAAATATTTGATGGTTGGGATTATGTTTGGGATAGTATTTGTAAAAGCCGAAATCGTCAGTTGGTTTAGAATTCAGGAAATGTTCAAGCTGCAATCTTTTCATATGTACGGAGTAATTGGGAGTGCAGTTTTTGTAGGTCTTATTTCCGTGTTGATCATCAGAAAATCAAATTTAACAACTATTGCAGGTGAGAGGATAAATATTCCAACCAAAGAGTTTAGCAAAGGTCAAATATATGGTGGCGCTTTATTTGGTATAGGTTGGGCGATTACGGGCGCATGTCCAGGGCCCTTATTTGCTCAAATAGGCACAGGCGCAACGGCTATTATTGTTACATTGTTGAGTGCAATAGCTGGCACATGGACATATGGTCTATTGAGAGATAAATTACCTCATTAATCACAATAAAATTTATTAATAGCATAATGTCATCTTTACCCAATACTCCAGATAATAAATTAATTCATCACTTAGTACAGGTGATGATGGCCTTAGTGGTGATAGTGTTGATTGTACTTGTACTTTTTTCTTATATGTTTACACAAGGGAAATTTGATTGGGAAATGTTTATACCTAAAAAGGTAGAAGCAAACGAAACCCTTGATTTAAATAAGACAACCATAGTCGCCTTTTGGGAAGCACCTGCATTGCCCGATAGCGGTGATGAAAAAGCCGAATTGCTCAAGTATGGTAAAGAACTTATTGCACACACCGCCAAATATCTAGGCCCTAAAGGCTCTGTGTTACAAATATCTAATGGATTGAATTGTCAAAATTGTCATTTAGATGCAGGAACTAAGGTTTTTGGCAATAATTATGGTGCAGTAGCGGCAACATACCCTAAAATGAGAGCGAGAAGTGGTACTGTGGAAGATGTAGAAAAAAGAATTAATGATTGTTTTGAACGCAGTCTTAATGGGCAAGCTTTAATCTCTGGAAGTAGAGAAATGGAGGCTATTAAGGCCTACATTCTTTATGTGGGGAAAGATGTGCCTAAAGAGGAAAAACCTAAGGGCGCTGGTTTAAAAGATATGACCTACCTCGATAGAAGTTGTGACCCAGAAAAAGGGGAAGATATATACATTCAGAAATGTGCATCATGCCATTTGGCTAATGGTGAAGGGATGATGGTTAAAGAGGGAAATGAATATATATATCCACCACTTTGGGGCAATAATTCCTATAATACAGGAGCGGGATTGTATCGCATCACAACTTTTGCACGTTATGTTAAATATAATATGCCATTGGGTGCTTCACATGAGTTTCCTCAATTGACAGATGAGGAAGCTTGGGATGTGGCGGCTTATGTCAATTCAATGCCCCGACCCAAAAAGGACTTATCTGGAGACTGGCCTGACATAAGTAAAAAACCCATCGACCACCCATTTGGGCCTTATGCTGATGAGTTTGATGAAAAGCAACATAAATATGGGCCTTTTCCACCTATCATAGCCGCTCGAGAATCAAAATAGCATATACCACATACTCCATAACCAAATTTTTAAACCTAATCAATACAACAACAATGTCTAAAGAAAGAAGAAGTTTTTTAAAAAGTATAGCCTCAGTGGGTATAGGAGCAAGTTTGATGTCGTCCGCACCTTCTTTATTGCGAGAACAAAAAGAAGAAGACTCTTTTGAGAGTACTAACGCTCCATCCAATAAAAAAGATTTTGATATTACATTACTCCAGCTTACTGATATTCATTGTCAAATTCATCCACATGACGAATTGTTTTGGGAAAACAATCAAAAAGTATTCAGAAAAACGGGCGGATATGCTCACATCGCTACCTATTTAAATAAAATACGAAAAAAGAGCAAACATTCATTATTGATAGATACGGGCGATATGTTTCAAGGGAGTTCATTGGCCGCCAATACTTTAGGGAAAGCTATGTTACCTATAATCAATAACTTAGGGTATGACATGTATATTCCGGGCAACTGGGAGGTTGTCTATGGCAAACAACAGATGCAAAAACTCATGGGCGGACTCCATGGTCTGAAAATGTGTACCAACATGTATCATGACATGGGCGAGGGTAAGCGTGGCGACCATATTTTTGCACCCTATCATATCTGGCATGTCAATGGGATAAAAATAGGTTTTTTAGCTTATACTGATCACCTTGTTCCTAAGCGCCAATCTCCTAATTATAGTAAAGGAATCATCTATTCCAAACCTGAGGAAAACACTGCTCAATACGTCAAATACCTGAAAGAAGACGAAGGTTGTGCATTTATTGTGATTTTAGCACATATGGGATTGTCTCAACAAATTGATTTGGCCAATTCGCCTGTTTGTATGGGTGTGGACTATATTTTTGGGGGCGATACCCACGAGCGCGTGCGCCAACCTATTCAATGCAAATATGCGAAAGTCGTCGAACCAGGTGCATTTGGCTCTTTCTGTGGTCGATTAGAGCTCAAAATATCCAAAGGCAAAGTGGTCAAAGAAGAATATTTTTTGGATGAAATCACATCTCAAAATTACAAGGCAGATAAAGATATTTCTAAAATCATTGCCCAATCTGAAAAACCATTACTTAAAGAAATCAATGAAGTGGTGGGTTACAGCACGGTGCCACTGTACCGATATTTTGTGATAGAAAATACTATAGATACCATGGTGGTGGACGGTTTGAGATATACTTTGCCCGATATTGATATAGTATTATCCAATGGTTTTAGATTTTGTCCACCCCGCGCTACGCCCGATAATACAGGAAATATACCTATTACGAAGGGCTATATTTATGATATGTTGCCCGTTGATAGTCCTCTTAAAATTGGAAAAGCATCAGGTAAACAATTAAGAATTTGGCTAGAAAAAGAACTCAATAATGTTTTTGCTTCCCATGCTTCCAAGAGATTTGGTGGTTGGGTCACTAAGTTTGAAGGAATGCGCATAGAATTTAATGCTTTTGGTGAAGAAGGTAAAAGAGTTCAATCCATAACTATTGGTGGAGCACCACTGCAAGACGACAAAGTGTATTCCATTGCTGCCTGTGAACGTGAAGGAGATCCTACAGATATGATTTGCCGTATGAGTGGTGTCCAAGAAACACAAGTTTTAAATATCACACTACATCAAGCATTAATTAAATATTTGAAAAACAACTCTCCTGTAACCCCTAATCCACGTCAAAATGCAAAGGCTTTAGATGCTTCACAAGAATTGTTGACTCAAGTTACTGGAGTAGATTATGAATTTAGGTAATGTTTTTTTTAATAATAAATAATAAGGATATGAGAGTTTTATTTTCTTTTTGGTTGTTCATGGCAGTTTTTGGAGTTTTTGCACAAGATTCCCACACATCAAATGCAGATTATGCCCCAAAAATCATTTTTCAAGTCACAACCAATGATACAATGTCTTATAGTGCACTATCGCGCCAACTTAACAATATCATTACCGCTGCGCCAAAAGCCCAAATAGAAGTAATGTGTCATGGCCCTGGTATGGACTTAATTCATAAAGAAAAGTCTAATGTATTGCCTCAACTTAAAGCATTGGCTTCGAAAGGTATTGATTTTGTGGGTTGTGAATTTACAATGAAACAGAAAAATATCAAAAGAGAGCAACTCATGGATGAGGTGCGCACTGTACCTGGCGGTATCTTAGAGATAGTAGATAAACAAAACCAAGGTTATGCCTATATCAAAGCTGGAAATTAAGAAGGTGTTTTTTTATTTTTTTGTTGGTAAGATTTAACGTTTGAATCTCATCTTTTTTTAATGGCAATTCGTCAAAGTTATTTTATTTATGTTTTTAAAAAATATTCAGAATGTATCGCTGATACTATTGTTTTTGATAATAGGCCAAAATCAAGTTTTAAGCCAACATCAAGATTTGCAAGAAAAACCAAAAATTTGGCAAGGAGATGAAAAAAAGATAGCCGATTCGACTTCTATATTGTCGGCATTCAAAAATGGTAGAGTCAACGGGCATTTTAGATATTACTTTTCAGGTATATTGAATGAAGGGAATTTGACGGATTACCATGCACAGGCTGTAGGTGGGGGACTGAGGTTTGAGACAGCTAGTTTTTATGGATTTCATGTGGGAGTAAGTGGTTTTTATATTTTTAATGCGGGCTCGTCTGATTTGAGTTTTAGAGATCCGACTACTAATCAGCTCAATAGATATGAGTTGGGACTTTTTGATGTCACGACGCCTGATGAATTAAACGAAATCAACAGATTAGAAGAATTATTTTTGAAGTATCATAATGAAAAAACCACGATCACTTTAGGACGTCAATTGCTGAATAACCCTTTCATCAATCTTCAAGATGGTCGAATGAGACCCACTGCTGTGGAAGGCGTATGGTTAGAACATGCTTTTAATAAAAAAAACAAGTTAGAAGCTGGGTGGATTTGGGGCATGGGGCCGCGGAGCACATCACAATGGTATGATGTAGAAAATTCAATAGGTTTGTATGCTCAAGGTGTCAATAAAGAAGGAAAACCCTCCAATTATTTAGGCAATACCAGTACCGCAGGTGTTGGGATTTTACATTACCAGTACAAATGGAATAACAATTTCAAAGTAGATGTTTGGGATATGATGATGGAAAATATTCAAAATACAGTGCTGCTTCAGCTGGAGTATAAAAAAGATATCGAAAAGAAACAATACTATACGGGCACTCAGTTATGGTATCAAACCCGCATCGGCAATGGAGGTAATGCGGATATTAATCTCGCCTACAATCAAAATGAAGACGCTGTCTATGTAGCAGGGGCACAAGTAGGTTTGAAATCTGGAAAATGGAACAATTCTCTCAATTTTAATAGGATATTTTCCACAGGTAGGTTTTTGATGCCTCGCGAGTGGGGTAGGGACAATTTTTATACATTTATACCTCGAGAGCGCAACGAAGGTTTTGGGGATGTCACAGCATTTACCGTCCGCACTAGTTTCAAACCCTCCAAAACATGGACAGCATCACTTGCTACAGGCTATTTTGATATGCCAGATGTCAAAAATTTTGAGCTCAACAAATATGGTATGCCCTCATATGTTCACTCAAGCTTCGATCTTCGCTACATGTTTAGTGGACTATTCAATGGAATGGAAGCGCAATTTTTATTCACTCATAAATGGGGTGTGGGCGAAACGTACGATAATCCCCGCTTCGTCATCCATAAAGTCAATATGTTTTTAACCAACGTGGTGGTGAATTATAGGTTTTAGGAGGGGATTTGTGTTTTGAAAAATATACTCATATCAAAGTATATATTTTGATGTGGGTATGTATTTTTATGGTTATCTTTCTTTTACTTCAAAAGAGAAACCTCCTTCATTGTTAATTTCAAACAATTACGCTGCTAATGCTTTTTATTTCCCAAACAGCAATCTTCATAAGGGCTAAATTTCTGATAACAAAACATATTGTTAAAAAAAACTCAAATTTGATTTGGCACTAGACCCACCAATAGCTTTACTTTTTTACTTTTAGTTGATTTAAGTCTTTTTCAATTTGTTCTAAAATATCTTTAATTTCTGTTGATTTGATTTCAGTTGGTTGTCCGTAAGTTAAAGATGAATTAAACGGCAATATCAAGTTGTCATCTTTTGGCATTGCTTTCCCCATTCCAACCATAAAAGCTGGAACATATTTTGTTTGTGGTCTGCTTTGTAAAACATAGGCAACACCAGGTTTTAAAGGTTGTTGTTGTTCAGGCTCACCTCTCGTTCCTTCTGGAAAAATAATAAGCGAATAACCTTCGTCAATTGCCTTTATCATTTTATTAATCGGGTCGTTTTCAAGATTTTCCTTGTCACGTTTTCTTTGAATCAATAATGTGTTTACAAAATAATTAGTCAATCTTCCTTTTAGTCTAGTTTTGCCAAAATGGTCTGCTGCTGCAACTGGCTTTACTTTATCAATTATTTTACTTGGCAATGATGCCAAAATGGTCATTGTGTCTAAATGGCTATTGTGGTTTGCTACAATTATAAACTGCTTTTCTGATTTTAGAAAATTTGCTTTATGAAACTTTACTCCTATTATAATTTTTAGAAACCATCTAATAAAGAAGCTGTAAATAACTATTAAAACTATTTTTTTCATTTAGTAAGCTATGTAATAAACGATGTGAAAGAAAACTGGTGTGGTATATGCCAATGAATCTATTCGGTCAAGTACACCCCCGTGTCCAGGAATTGTTGTAGCCATATCTTTTACGCCAATATCTCTTTTGATTGAGGACATTACTATATCACCAAAGAAGCCTGAAATGGCAATTATAAAACTCACAAAAACAACTTGATTTACATTCAGCGGGGTAAGAAAGCCCAAAAAATATCCAATTATTGTGGTGCATATAACACCACCAATAAAACCCTCCCAAGTCTTATTCGGGCTAACCTTAGGAATGATTTTATGTTTTCCTAATATTTTCCCCCATGTAAATTGCATGACATCATTTATTTCAGTTAAAAAAACCAAAAACAGTAGCAACCCTCGACCGCCACTTGCAAATCCTTCAATTTCGGGCAAAGAAAGTAAATAAGCCATATGACTTATACCAAATACTGTCAACATTAAAATCCAATGAAGTGTTGACATAGATTTGGTGATTCCAGCCGTATCACCTTTTAAGACAAGTCTTAATGGAAGAAATAAAAACATTACAACTG
>CAZBCV010000012.1:0-4811 GCA_964490495.1 uncultured Aureispira sp.
TAAGAATAGACCCCGAAAGTGGTAAAAACAACTTTGCAATTGTCCAAGCTGAAGACGAATTGGCAGCAGTAGGAATGGCTATCGGAGCCAATTGGAATGGAGCAAGGGCATTTACGGCTACTAGCGGAGCGGGTGTTTCATTAATGATGGAGTTTTTAGGTTTGGCCTATTATTCAGAAGTTCCATTGGTTTTGGTCAATGTTCAAAGAGGTGGGCCATCTACTGGAATGCCTACACGAAGCCAACAATCAGATATTACATTTTGTGCTTATGCTTCGCATGGCGACACCCGACAAATATTGTTATTTCCAGCCGATCCTAAAGAGTGTTTCGAAATGATGGCAGCTGCTTTTGATTATGCAGACCTCCTTCAAACGCCCATTATCATCATGTCTGATTTGGATATAGGTATGAATGACCACATCTGTGATATTCTTGAATGGGATGATGATAGAAAATATAATAGGGGTAAAGTCTTATCTGCGGCCGACCTCGATAACATGTCTTCTTGGGGAAGATATCAAGATGTAGATGGTGATGGTATAGGATACCGTACACTTCCAGCGACCCACCCTACTAAAGGATCTTACTTCACAAGGGGTAGTTCTCATGATGAGATGGCTAGATATAGTGAAGATTCAGCAACTTATGTTAGAGTAGTTAATAGAATATCTAAAAAATTTGAAACTGCTAAAAATATTATCCCTCAACCAGAAATAGATGTCTTTGATGAAATAGCTGATATTGGAATTATATATTTTGGAAGTACCCTACATGCCGCTCATGAAGCTATAGACATTTTTAGAGCAGATGGGCTTAATATAAATAGTTTACGCATAAAATCTTTCCCATTCAATCCTTCAATTTTGGATTTTATAGACAGCCATGAAAAAGTATTTGTGATAGAACAAAACAAGGATGCCCAAATGCGGTCTTTACTTATCAATGAATTGGAGATAAACCCCAAAAAACTTAAAAAGGTGCTGCATTATGATGGTACCCCTATAACAGCAGACATTATTGTCAACCAAATTAATAATGCCATTTTTCAACCTAATAATTGATATACCATGACTTATATAAAGCCCAAATTTGCTCATCCACGCTTACCCAAAAATGATTTGGGTTATACTAAAAAATATTATGAAGGTGCTTTATCTACATTGTGCGCTGGTTGTGGACATGACTCCATCAGTGCCTCTATAGTTGAAGCGTGTTTTGAACTCAATATCGAGCCACATAGAGTTGCTAAAATGTCTGGAATCGGATGTTCTTCAAAAACTCCAGCCTACTATTTAAGTAATTCTCATGGTTTCAACTCTGTACATGGGCGTATGCCATCTGTAACTACTGGAGCAAATTTAGCCAATCGATCATTGTTGTATTTGGGTGTGTCAGGTGATGGTGATACAGCCTCAATAGGTATGGGACAGTTTGTGCATGCCGTCAGACGCAATCTTAATATGACTTACATTGTCATGAACAATGGCTGTTATGGCCTCACTAAAGGTCAAGATTCTGCCACAGCTGACAAAGGCTCCATTGCAAAAGCGGGCCAAGAAAACATATATGAAGGTATCGACTTGTGTTCTTTGGCTATACAATTAGGATCAACTTATGTAGCGCAGAGCTTTAGTGGTGACAAACAACAGCTCATTCCTCTTATTAAAGGCGCATTAAAGCACAAAGGCTTTTCGTTTATTAATGTCATATCACCATGTGTAACTTTCAATAATAATGTGGGATCTACAAAGTCATATGATTATGTGAGAGAACACAATGAAACTGTGGCCTTAATAGACTTTGTACCAGAACACAAAGAAATCACAACTTCTTATGGTGAGGATACAAAAAAGTCTGTCGAAATGCATGATGGGAGTAATATTCAATTGCACAAACTATCTAAAGAGTGGAATCCAGAAGACAAACTTTCCATCATGACGGCACTCATGCAAGCCAAGGATAAAAACGAAATTTTGACTGGGTTACTCTATTTTAATCCAGATAGTATGGAACTTCACGAAATACTCAATACCACAGACACACCCCTTAATGAATTGAATGAAGATGTTCTCAATCCTGGAAATATTAAATTAAGGAAAATATGTGAAGACTTAGCTTAAGGGTTCTAAATAACAGAATGTACTTTCATTCTTTTCATACTGAAACCTTACCCAATATACTAAATTCAACGACTTCGTCAAGGAAAGTTGACAATGTATTTAGTGTGGATTCATTTAATTCATTTCCATTGATGAACTGACTGTTTATTGAAGATATTGGTAATTTATTAGGCATCACCAACATATTAAGATAATTAAGAAATCCCGTCATATGTTCCATGCCACGAAGATTTCCAGCACGTCCAGCTGCGACGCCTAAAAGCGCCACCTTTCTACCCTTAAAAGTTTCATTATATTTTCTAACGGAAAGCGCATCTATAAAAGCTTTGAGTATTCCTGGAAAACTGCCATTGTATTCTGGAGAAATAATCAATAATAAATCAGCTGGCAATATTTTATCATCTTGAATAATAGCCAGTTCAGTACCTTCTTTTGGACTGTACATATCATGAGTTAAATAATCATGATTCATCTTGGCCAAATCTATTAAAGCCGTCTCTACACCATTTGAGGTCAAATAATCAGAACAAATCGATGCAATCAAAGATGTTTTACTGTTGGGTCTATTCGTTCCTGAAATTATTGTTATCATGTTTTACAATTTTTTAAAATTTTCAGGACCTATGACAGTAAAACTTTTAAATAGTTCTTCATCTCCTCAAAAAAATTAAAGATAATAGAATTATTTTTTTTCCCGAACTTGCAATTATTTTTGGCGATTAGCTTCTAAAATTGGTAAATTTGTCTCTGTAGGTATATAAATAACAGTTTTATCATTCAAATGATTCTGTTGTCTCACCCAAAGATATTGAATATACCTTTCTGAAAGAGAGCCGTTTTCAATTTTTATGGCTTCGGAAGCCCCTTTTGCTCTTTCTATTTCGGCCATAGCATTGAGTTTTTCAGCCTCTAAATTAGCTTTGGCCTCTTCAATTTTTATTTGACGATTTTGTTCAGCTCGAGCTAATTCTGCTTTTCCTTTCATTTCTTGAGACCATACTTTATATCTTGGTAATCCGGCCATAACGGCCACCAATGAAATAACAAATATTGAAAAAACAAGAATAATGACTGGAATTGGATTTCTATTCATGATGTTTAAATTTTAAAAAGTGAATTAATAATTACGTTTATTTAACAAATCAATTATTTAATTAGTTAAAGCAACTCGACAAATGACCATTCCAACCCGATAAAATAACAACGAATAACGACGTATTAGTTTTTTATCATTTTCAAATTATAAATATTATTTTCCATATGAATGACTACCATGTACATTCCTGACAAATAATGACTTACATTAATTCTTTGTGCATGAGGTATTTCGGCCAATAGCTGACCAGAAATATTGAATAATTGCACTTTTTGTGGTACTTCTTCCGCACTAATTTCAACATAACTATCTGCTGGATTAGGCAGCAAAGTTGGTATCTTAACTGCTTCTGTTTCTAATGGATGGACATTTAATAAGTACATGTTAGGAATTTCATTTTCTTTATGATAAGCAAAAAACTGAATAGCATCAAAATATACTAAATCTGAATTATCTTGCCCCATTCCTGTGATTCTCAGTTGAGAAAAGGACGACACATGCAATGGAATAGTACAAGTTAAAGAAGTGGTTTGATTAGTCACAAAATCAGTACCTGCTACCCATATTTTGACATCATGCCATACTGAACCATCAAAATATTCTATTTTGAAGCTTTTACCCACTTCGTATCCCACTCCTTTGAATGAAAAATCAATTCTTAATGAGTCCACATTTTCAAGGGAGACTAGAGGAGAAATTACAGAAGAGGCAATACCTTGTCCATTTCTCAATCTCAATGAATAAAAGCCTTCAGGAGAATGAATAGAATATACTCGAGCTGCATGAGATCCACCTCTACCCCATCCTTCCATATCTTGTTCAAAATAATAGCCCACCAATTCAGTTGTTGAAATCACTACTTCATCATTATTGTCATCATCATTGTCATCATCATTATTTATGCATGCTGGACAATCGCCACCACAATCTATTCCTGTTTCTGTGCCATTCATTATACCATCAGAACAAGTGCTTTGAGGTGCGTCTTGAGATTTTAATCCTATTAGATTTATGGCGTCAATATAGGTTAAATCACTGTTGTCGGTGCCTAAGTTTTGAAAACGAAATTTTATCGGTTCAGTCCACGCTCCTTCAAAAACAATTGAATCTTTGTATAAAGTATTAGTAAATAAGTTATTAGAAACTAACCACTCTTTCTGATCTGACCAAACTTCTTTGTTGCTAATTTGAAGTTTGAATCCCTTGCCAGGTTCAGTACTTACACATTTGAAACTAAAATGCAATACTAATTTATTGTGATGTGTGATATCTATTTCAGGTGAAATTACAGAACTAGATGTTCCTTGTCCACCCCTTAATCTTAACGAAAAATTACCTTCAGGTGAGTGAATACTTCTTATCCTTGTGGCATCATTTCCACCTCGCTCCCATCCTTCCCAATTTACTTCAAAGTAATGGCCCAATAATGTATCTCTTGTATTTGAAACAACTACATTGCATGGCGGGCAATCACCACCGCAATCAATACCTTCTTCATTTCCATTCTTTATACCATCATCACATGTGGCACACGGAGGGCAATCACCACCGCAATCAATACCTACTTCATTTCCATTCTTTATGCCATCATC
>CAZBCV010000012.1:4911-27141 GCA_964490495.1 uncultured Aureispira sp.
CATGTGGGTATAGGTGAATTTATACAAAAGATGTGTTTTGACTCAGCTGAAAACTGACCCCCTTGAAGAAGGATATCACTTCCATTCTTAACTTGAAAATAGCCTTCACCATATTTACAGCACATACCGTCACCATATTGGTCTCTCACTAATAATTCATAGCAGCCATTGGCCACACAAATGTCATGACTATAAACAGTATGACTAGAAGAATAGGAATTGCCCGATGCCACTGTTTGGCCATTTGCATTCTTAAGTTGCCATGATGTTTCGGATGGATAGGCATCTGTTCGCAATTCCATTTTAATATTTTGTCCATCACATGTTGTGTCATCTTCAGAAAAATTGTCGCAAGTACTAAGACAAGAAGCGTTATGAATATTGGATCGAATGATGTTGCCTGGCTGCGGGCCGAAGCCATTAGAAAAATTGATTCCTGGTGAAGAAATATGACAATAAGACATGATAGTACCTCCCATATCAGGCACACCCGGGTTGGCGCAAGAACCCTCTGTGGAAAAACAACCATCAATGGCTGTATTATTACCATTCCAGGCACAAGCATGTGTGTGTTGCGAACCCAAAATATGGCCAAATTCATGTGCAACTACGTGAACAGACCAACTGTACGTTGGGATATTTTGGAAAGTAGCTTGAATGCGTGAAAAACTAGTTCGATATGACTTGTTATTATTACATAAAGTATTGACATAAGCTACACCACCATTAGTCTTAAAAGAAAGCAATTGTGCAATATCTCCCTTAAATGTAGGTCTTTGATTTCTAAAAGAACTAAGCATATCCATAGAAGTGGCTCCATTGTAGGGACTTGGTTCAGTCCACACCACTATTTCGGATAATCTTGCATTGATATCGTCGTTTTTGTAGAGTAAAATCACTTGATTCATCAAAGCGGTTATATATGCTATTGTAGTGTTTACATCGCTTCCTTTATTTTGATAAATATCATAATCTATTTCGAGATACATACCTACACATTTATCGCCATTGCGCTGGGAAGGTTTTCTAAATCGAAGTTGTTCATTACTATATTGTAAAATAGTGGACTCTTCTGTTTGACAGCTGAGTGGATTTTTTGAAGCTATTTGATGGTCTTGATAGACTATATGTTCTTCACTATTCGATAATTTTCCAATCACTAAACTACCCACTGCAGCTGGATGAGAAATGATACCCATAATTTCATCTTCCAAAATAGAAATGGCTACAAAACTTTTTTCATTACCCTGTAAGATGCCATGATAATGTTTTATCGGCTTGTGTTCTACCCTTTGCATAGCAGGAGCTAATACTACAGAAAAGTCAGATGTGAACAAATCACTTTCTATGAGTTCCAAAACTAAATTGTTTCTTCCCGACTGGGGAATAGTCAATTGAATATAAGGTTGTCTTTGACTTTTTAAATCACGCAATACTGATTTATCTAGTTTTAGTAATGAATAATTTGTGATTTCATCAGGCACTAGATGAGTATTCCTATTATTGCTTATGGAAAACAAGTTGGGTTTGAATGGAGAAATAGTGTTTTGTGCGCTTTGCAATTCTTTAAGAACTTTTTTTTGTCCTAAAGAAATAAAAGGAGCATAACAAAAGATAAAAATAAAAAATAAAAAATACTTCACTTTCTTTAAATTTTAAGTTGAGTTAATGTATTGAATTTAAATTAAATACAATATGATTTTTTGTTATATGCAATAATTATGCCGAACTTATTATAAATTAATATAATATGAATTTGTGAATAAAATTATTTTTTTTTCTGTCCTTTACAACCCTTTTTATGTTTTAGGTGTCATAAATGTATATCAAACAACAAAACGGTGAAAATTGTAGAATTGAATTCAGAGTTGACAGACTTGGTTAAAAAACTAAGAAGTCAGGACCGTACTGCTCAAAAGATATTTTATCAAAGGTATGCACCAAAAGTTTTGAGTATTTGCAGGCAGTATATATCTGATGTCCAATATGCGGAAGATGTAATGATCAAGGTATTTATGAAGATTTTTCAAAATATTGACAAATACGAACATCAAGGACATATTGAAGCATGGATGCGAAGAATAGCGGTAAATGCATGCATATCACACATAAGAAGTCAGAAGAATTTCTTTTATAATGAAGAAGAAATAATTCTTGAAAGTCCAATGACGAGCTCTAGTAATGTATATGTTGAAGATATACAAAAATGTATTGATACATTGCCAGAAGGATGCAAATTGGTCTTTGTAATGTATGCGGTAGATGGATATAAACATCATGAGATAGCTGAGACACTCAATATAAGTGTTGGGACTTCAAAATCTCAATTGGCTTATGCCAAAAAATTATTACAATCATTATTAACAAAATATAATTATGTCAATCATGGGTAATTTATCAGATAAAGAAATTAAAGATTTATTCCAAAATAGGGAAATAACGCCAAGCGAAGCGAGTTGGGATAAGCTAGAAAATATGTTAGAGACTGAAAGTGCAACTCAGGGAAAAGGGTTTAAATATTGGATAGGAATAGCAGCGTCAATAGCCGTTGTAGGATTATTAATGTGGTGGGTGATACCTCAAGGCGAAGGTCACAATAATAAAATCATTGTTCAATCTGAGATTCCTTATGAAATCAAAGAAGAAGAAAATAATGTAGTAAGCAATACTGTTTCGTCTGATACAGTCACATCCATCGAGACAATAACTTCATTTGGAACTAAGGTTGCTGAAGGACAAAACCCGATCCTTGATGAGGTGTATGTTTCTGAAAAGGAAGTAATAACTCAAATATCTTCAAGGGTTAAGGATGATATCGAAATATTGGAGGGCACTACATATGAGCCCATCATGGCATTGATAGAAGAAGTATCAGAAGTACAAGAGGTTGGGTCTAAAAATGTATCAGAGACAGAAAATCTTCTCAACAAAGCACACGAAAGATTAAAGAAGGAACGCCTTGCCAAAATAAAAAAGAAACACAAAACGCACCCTGACCTTCTATTGGCAGAGGCAGAAAAGAAGTCACAGGAAACACTTTTGGCGAAATTACAAAAAAATGTACAAAGCACATCAGAACAAGTGATAGTAGCTGTCATTAATCGCATTTACGAATAGGAAATTTTCACAATATCTTTTAAAAACAATACTATAAACCGGGAATTTTATTGTCGGAAAGGAGATATTTTTTATTATCAAAATCAACATTTATTTAAAACATTATTAAAATCAATTTATCATGAACAAAGTATTTTTTACATTATCATTATTATTTATAAGTTTAATTGTTTTTGCACAAAGCGAAGATGAAAACAGAATTCAAGAATTGAAACAAGATATTGAGCTCATAAAAAAGCAAGAAAAAGAGGCATTGGCCAAAAGAGTAGATGACATCAATAATTCTTATGACAAGGGCTTAATCACCAAAAGTGAGGCAGATCTACAAAAAAGAGAATTGGCAGAAGAGACCGCAGAACGTATTGAAGATAGAGTAGATCCATTGGAAAGAGAATTGTCAAGATTGGAAGCGAACTCAGAAATGGTCGATATTGAAACAGATACTGACAAAGACACGAGCATAATAGGCGAAATAAAAGAATGGGGCGAAAAAATAAAAAGAGGCCCTTATACCTATAAATCTGATGATAAGAAAAAGAAAAATAAAAAGCATAGATCTGAGTCTCGCAATACATCACAGTGGATATTTTCATGGGGTTTCAATAATTTGGCCAATGATGGTGACCTTAATTCCATGCAAAACAATGATCTCAATGCAGGTAATTCTCACTTTGTGGAATGGGGATATACACGAAAATATCGATTAACTCCTAATTCATCGTTATTGAATTTGAAGTATGGTCTTTCATTTACATACAACAATTATAGGCCCAATGATAATCAGTACTTTGTAAAAGATGGAAATATGACTCAGTTGCAGACATTAGATCAGGCATTGGAAAGAGATGCAAAGCTAAGAGTGACCAATTTTGTTCTTCCTATTCACTTAGAGTTTGATTTTAGCAAACCTAAATATGTGGATGGTGAAAAAATAGTAAAAACACAAAAAGGAATGCGACTAGGCGTAGGAGGTTATGCGGGTGTCAACTATAGAGAGCGACAATTATTGAGATATAATGACAATGGCATAAGAACCGAAGTCAACCAAAGAGGTAACTTCAATGTGACTAATTTTATGGCAGGAGTGAGCGGTTATATTGGATATAGAGATATAAGTCTCTACGCAAGATATGAATTAACTCCACTTTTTGCTAACAATGCAGTTGATTTACATCCTGTTTCCATTGGTGTGAGGTTTGACTGGAATTAACAACATTTATGGACTACATTTATAATAAAAATGAGGTGCATTGTTTTATGCGCCTCATTTTTATTTATAAACACATATTTCTCTCTACAATGATCTTAACTCCACCGACTTCATCTTAAATTTTGAATCAATGAGCTCCTTTAATAAAAACTCATGAAAGCCATCATGTGCCTAACCAGAATATATATACCAATAAGCAACATTGTCTTCTAAGCCATCAAAACTGATGGTGTGGCAATATCCTTTATCCTGTAGGGTATTATAAAACCAAAAAAATAGCTACTCAATTTTTGCTCAAAGCTCAATCTTAGCCCGTTCTTTGAATAATCTTAAATCGATCACTAAAAACTTGAATTCGATTTAAATAAGAGCATTAAAAGAAAACACTAAAGTTTTTAATAAATATAAACTTAATAAATGAATAATTGATTCAAAGGTTTTTAATAAAATCTTTAATATTATTTTCAATGTCTCCGACCCTATCCAATGCTTTTATAAATGCGCTGCCTACTATCACTCCATGCGCATGTGCACTTGCGACTTGACGTGTGGCCTTGTCATGAATCCCAAACCCAATTAAAGTTGGAGCAGATAACCTAAGCGATGAGATACGCTGAAAATATGCATTTTGTGATTGAGATATGCTCTTTTCTGTACCAGTTATAGATGTTTGTGATACTACATAAATAAAAGCTGTACTCAATCTATCGGCTAGTTTTATACGTTCATCTGACGTTTGAGGTGTGACCAAAAAGCTGATTTCTATCCCATATTTATCAAAAAGCATTTTATATTTCTTTTCAAAAATATTCATGGGCAAGTCTGGCAAAATGAGACCTTGAATACCCGCTTCGGCTGCTGATTGAAGAAACTTTTCTTCTCCAAACTGTAAGAACTGGTTGAAATACCCCATCAAAAGGATTGGTATATGAGTCTTTTGGCGGACCTCGCGCACTTGATCAAATATATTTTGGATGGTTTGACCATTGCTTAATGCCACTGCACTGCTGTCTTGTATAGTTTTGCCATCTGCCAATGGGTCAGAATATGGAATGCCTAATTCGATCAAGTCCACACCACATTTTTCTAAAGTTGTGATAATTGCCCCAACACTGTCTAAGGTCGGGTGTCCTGCAGTGAAATATATATTAAGCACATTTTTTCCTTTATTTATTAAGGTTTGCCTTATAGATTGAGTCATGCTTTAATATTTAAAATGTTCTAAATAGGTATTTAAATCTTTATCACCTCTACCGGACAAACACACCACAACATGTTCATAGGGTTGGATATTCATTTTTTCCAAAATCGCCAATGCGTGTGCTGTCTCAAGAGCGGGAATTATACCTTCAAGCTGGGCCAATTCTTTGACAGCTTCTAAGGCTTCTGTATCAGTGGCAGCATATACTTTCGCACGCCCGCTCTCTATCAAATGAGCATGCATAGGCCCAATACCTGGATAATCTAATCCTGCGGAAATGGAGTAAGGCTCTTCAATCTGCCCGTCTGCTGTTTGCATGAGCAGCGTCATACATCCGTGAATAACTCCTTTTGTTCCCAAAATACTCGTGGCTGCAGAATGTCCAGTGTCCACACCTTTACCAGCAGCCTCAGCAAGAATCAGTTGTGTTTTAGGTTCATGAAGAAAATGAAAAAAAGCTCCTGCCGCATTGCTACCACCTCCCACACATGCCACCACATAGTCTGGATAATCCCTGCCTATTTTAGCTTTTAGTTGGTTCTTTATCTCTTCACTTATCACCGATTGAAAACGTGTGACCATGTCGGGATAAGGATGGGGCCCTATTGCCGAACCAATAATGTAATGTGTGTCTTCAGCATTGTTGATCCAGTCCCTAATAGCTTCATTAGTAGCATCTTTAAGTGTTTTGCTGCCACTCAAAGCAGGGATCACTTTTGCTCCCAACATTTTCATTCTGGCTACATTGGGTGCTTGACGTTGAATATCTATTTCGCCCATATACACTATGCATTCCATATTCATCAATGCGCACACTGTGGCGGTGGCAACACCATGTTGACCTGCTCCCGTTTCTGCAATAATTCTCGTTTTACCAAGTCTTCTTGCTAAAAGTATTTGTCCTATGGTATTATTTATTTTATGTGCACCAGTGTGGTTGAGGTCCTCTCTTTTAAGGTAGATATGACCTCCATATTTTGAAGACAATCTGGCTGCATGATACAATGGTGATGGCCGTCCGACATAATCTCTTAATAATTGTTGAAATTCTAACCTGAATGAAGGTTCCGCCATAATCCAAAGATACTTTTCTTCTAATTCTTGAACATTAGCGTAAAGCATTTCAGGAATGTAAGCCCCACCAAATTCACCATAAAACCCATCTCTGTTAACGTGATAACTCTGACTTGTCATGTTGTTTTATTTTTTTAATTGATTACAAAAATTTCTGACCTTTATAACATCTTTAATACCCGGAGATACTTCAAAATGGCTATTGATGTCCACTCCCAAGAACGACGAAGAGCGAATATTGAGGATATCTTCCACATCATCTGAACTAATCCCTCCGCTCAACAACCAAGGACGAATAATAGCTTTTTCTGACAACTTGGACCAATCAAATTTTTGACCCGATCCACCATAATCTTTGGTGTAAGTATCGAACAAAAACTTATCGCAAAATTCAAATAATTGTAATGGTAATTCATCCATATTATCTTGAACTCTAAACACCTTGATGACAGGAATAATTTCTTGAATATTCCGACAAAATTCAGCGCTTTCATCACCATGAAGCTGTACATAATCAAGTCCAAAATGTTGTGTTTTATTAAAAATCTCTTCAAAAGAGGCATTGACAAAAACACCCACTTTTTTTATATTTTCAGGTACTTCTATCGATTTCAGTGTCACATATCTTGAAGATTTTTCATAAAAGTTTAAGCCTATCATATCAATATCATAGGCTGAAATTTCATTTATATTATTTTGCTCGTTCAATCCACACACTTTTATTTGCATGATATAGACTTTAATTGTGACATAAATAAGCCAGTGTCATCAGCGGTCATCAAATGTTCTCCTATCAAATAACCTTCATACCCACATTGGGATAATATTTCAATGTCCTTCACATTTTTTAGACCACTTTCAGAGACTTTTATAGGCTGAGAGGGTAATTTCGGGAATAATTTTATTGAAGTATCAATATCAGTGACAAAAGTTTTCAAATCTCTATTGTTAATACCCAAGAACTGTATGGACTCATGATATTTTTTAATTTCACTTTCTGAATGTAATTCCAACAATACTTCCAAACCACATTCATGAGCTAAGTTAGCGAACTCTGCAATTTGTGTAGATGTCAATATTTCAGCAATAAGAAGAATAAAATCAGCTCCTAACGCTTTAGCTTCTATTATTTGGTAGGGATCGATAATAAAGTCTTTACGTAAAATAGGAATATTCGCCAAATTACGTGCGAGTACCAAATCGTCGGCACTTCCTCCAAAATAGGATTTATCAGTAAGTATGGACAATGCCATAGCCCCCGATTTTATATAATGAGGTATGATATCTTCTACTTGAGCATTTATTGCTATATTGGGTTTTGATGGTGATTTACGCTTAAATTCTGATATTACCCATGGATGAGATATGTTTTTTGTTTGATCATACAAAGAAATAGTATGCCTAGAAAACCCAATTTGGTCATACAACTTTGATTCTTTTATCTGAGTTTTACGTTCATTGATCTCCGTTATTTTATCATTTACAATTTTATTGAGTATTGTTTCCATATTTAAACATTAATAAATTTTTTGAAAGTTTTGTATGCTGATAGAGATTCTAAGCTCTCTCGAGCCACACCAACACAATCCTCTAGAGAATATTGTGGATTGAAACAATGAATAGCCATCGCTGCATTAGCCAAAACAACATCTTTTTGGGCTGGAGTTGCACGATTTTCAAGAATATTTATAAAAATTTCAGCGGCTTCTTTTACAGAGTCGCCACCATACAATTCGTGGGGTTGATAACTCGCTAAACCGAGGTCCGCAGGAGTCAATAATTTTTCTGTGGTATGGGATGTCATTTTGAACTGACCTGTCAACGAGACTTCATCGTACCCATCAAGAGCGTACAAAAGAGTATATCGTTTTAGGGAATTTTCGAAAAGAAACTTATACAGACGTGACAGTTTCAAAGAAAAAACACCTACACTTTGATATATAGGTTGTATCGGATTGACGAGCGGACCTAACATATTAAAAAATGTTTTGACTCCTAAATCTTTTCTTGTGGGTCCAACAATTCGCAAGGCTGGATGAAAAAAAGGGGCATGCATATAACAGTAATTAGATTTCTCTAATTGGTCGTAAAGTCGGTGCGAGTCATTAGTGAATTGGCAACCCAAATATTCTAACACGCTAGAAGAACCACTCACAGAAGAAACTCCATAATTACCATGTTTTGTCACCATATATCCAGCGCCAGCTACCACAAATGAAGAGATAGTTGAAATATTGAATGTGTTTTTTCCATCACCTCCAGTTCCGCACATATCTATGGATTCTATATCATTTCTATCGACTTTGACGCAAAGATCCAACAAAGCATCTCTGAAACCTTCCAATTCTTCCACTGAAATATTGCGCATTAAATATACACTGATGAAAGCCGCTATTTCTACTTCTTTATAAAATCCCTCTCCAATGCGAGTCAAAATTTCAGTAGCCTGTTGTCTAGACAGCTTTTGATGAGCAAAAAGTTGATTAAGAATATCGCGCATATTATATATTTAAAAAGTTTTCCAACATTAATTTTCCTTCGGGTGTCATAATGGACTCTGGATGGAACTGTACGGCATATATCGGATATTTTCTGTGGCGAATGCCCATTATCTCTCCTACTGCATCCATGGAAGTAACTATCAAATCTTGTGTTAGAGTAGTTGGATCGATGACCCATGAGTGGTATCTTCCTGCCACAAATGATAAAGGAATTCCTTTAAAAATCGGGCAATCAAAATCAATGACTCTCATGGGCGATTGGATACCATGATAAACTTTTGGCAAATTTTTGAGTTGGCAACCATAGACTTCACCAATAGCTTGAAGACCTAAACATACACCAAAAATCTTTTTTTGCGCCCCGTAGGTTTCAATAACTTGTTTTAACAATCCTGCTTCATCGGGAAGTCCCGGACCCGGCGACAAAACTATATAATCATAATTTTCAAGATCAATTAAATCAAAAGCATTGTTTTTGACCACATCTATCGACTCTTGTAATATATCTTCGATAAGATGAACTAAATTATATGTAAAACTATCATAATTATCAATAATGATGACTTTCTTTTTGTGTTTCATTTATGTAAAATTTCATTTAATATTTATAAATTCTTTGCCATTTCTATAGCTTGATGCAGTGCGCCTAATTTATTATAGACCTCTTGGGTTTCACTCACTGCACAGCTGTCAATAACAATACCTGCACCTGCTTGCCAATGTAATTTATTATCTTTACAATAAAACGAACGAATCACAATAGCGTGGTTAATATCGCCATTAACTTTTATTAGACCTATGCCACCACCATATGTTAACCTATTATGAGGCTCGTACTTATCGATTAATCGTAAGGCCATATTTTTGGGTGCCCCTGAAAGCGTACCTGCTGGAAAGGTATCTGCGAATATCTGATAAGGTGAAACACCCTCTTTAATTCTCCCTTGAACTTTGGATACCAAATGAATTACATGACTAAAGTACTGAATTTCCTTATAACTCACTACTTGAACATCTTTACAATTTTTACTTAAATCATTTCGTGCTAAGTCCACAAGCATAGTGTGTTCAGCATTTTCTTTTGGGTCATTCATAAGCTTTTTAGCCGATTCTTTATCTTTAATATTATCTCCAGAACGCTTAAAAGTACCAGCAATGGGGTGAACTTCAGCTATGCCCATTTCAGTAGTGATTTGTGTCTCTGGAGAGGAGCCAAATATCATATAGGAAGTATAGTCAAAATAAAACAAATAAGGTGACGGATTAATGGATCTTAATGCACGATATACATTAAAAGCATCCCCTGAGAATGTTTGTGAAAATCTGCGCGACAAAACCAATTGGAAAACATCACCACGTTGACAATGGGATTGAGCTTTTACAACTAATGATTGGTAGTCATCTTCTGTCATAGAACTTTCTACACTACCTTCGGTATTGAATGCATAAGTTTGATGGTCTTGACGACTGATGATACCCATTATATCTTCTATCCCCGATGCATCACCTTCTTCTAAACACTCAATAATATATAGAGATTCATAAAAATGATCAAATACTAAGATATACTTAAAAAAATCATAGCGTAATAAAGGTGTACTTTCATTGTCTCTTTTCGAAATGGTAATATTTTCAAACTCCCCGACCATATCAAAAGAAGAGAATCCGAACCAACCTACATACTTGTCCCATTCAGATGGCGTATCAATATTGGAAATCTCTAAACATTTCTGGATGGCCTCTACTGCATGAGATGCGAAGTTTTGAGTTTCTTTTTTCCTTTTGTGATCTTTAAATATATACAGCCCATCTGTATGCGTCAAGGTATATAAGGTGCCCAATGCAACAAAAGACAAACTGTCCTTTTCGCCCGAATAATCAGAACTTTCTAACAAAGCTATTTCTGGAAAGTGCTCTCTCAACTTTAGGAAAACACTTACAGGCGTCGTCAAGTCTGAAAGCAATTTAATTCCTCTTAATTTCATTTCTATATTTTTAATTTATTTCTATTTTTTGAAAAATTGATAACATTAAATGCATTTGCGGTCTATCAAACTCCCACAAACATTCTTTAAAACTAATTTACAATTCAAAACACTTCATTAAGTACATTTTTTTAATTCGAAAATATTATTTTCAAAAAGCTAAAATAAAAAAAGCGGCTTATCAGGAATATGATAAGCCGCTTTTACATTTTTTTAATATGATAAATACATGAGGCATCTATTCCCTATGAAGAAAATAAGAATGCCACCAACATTTTGCAATTAAAAAAATCATTTAATACCATTTAAAACACAAAGGAAAGAAGTTTTCTACATATGACCAACAAATTTTAAGAATTTCTGAAAATTTATATCAAAATTCTTAAAAATATTGAAAAGCTGGCCTAAAATAGTTAAAATTTCCATAATTTTAAGAAAAAGTTGATCGTATTTAAATCTTTTATCATACCTTTACGTTATAATATTAATATCATCATTTTTAATTTTAAAAACAATAATAATGAAACAATTATTTTTTCTTTTTTCTTTCTTGATTGTAGTTTCTTTTTCTGCTAATGCTCAAAAGAGTTGTGCAGCATCTGCAAAAAGTTGTGCTAAATCTGGTAAAACTTGTTGTGCATCAAAAGCATCAGCATCAGTTGACGCCAATGTATCTAACTCTTTAGTAGCAGCTGATGCAGCTATTGCAGCTTCTAACGGTGCTGTTACAAAAAGAACATGTGAAATTTCTGGTACAACAGCTTATTACGAAAAAGCAGTTTGTGAAAAATCAGGAAAAGTTTCTTGGGATGAAGTTTATTTTGATGAAAAATCAAATGCATTCACAAGAGTAGCTTCAGCTTCAATGGAGAAAGCAGCTGACGGTACAGTTACTAAGTCATGTGCTGGTGCTGAAAAAGGCAAAGCATGTTGTAAAGGCAAAACAGCTTCTTCTTGCTCTAAAAAAGAAGGCGCGAAGTAATCGAATTTTTGAATAATTAATTATAAAAGAGGTCTAAGTCTATGATTTAGGCCTTTTTTTTTAAAAATCATTTACGAAGCCCTATTTGTTCCCAACAAAATATAGATATATGATTATTGAAAAAAGTGTAAAAAATCTATTATAAAAAATCATCTAGCTCCATTTCACACCCACATTCATTTTAATCGTTAAATTGTGTTAATTAATCTAAAAATAAAACACATTCATAATCTAAAGGATGTAAAATGAGTTATGCTTTCATTGAAACAAAAATTGAATTTGTGAGGAGTATTATTATATTGGTTTTTATGATGACCACTACCCTATTTTGGGCTCAAAAATCATACACTGTGAGCGGCTATGTAAAAGACTCCAACTCAGGTGAAACCCTTATTGGGGCCAACATCTTTAATATGGACAATCCAGGTGAAGGAACTTCAACTAATACTTATGGCTTCTATTCTTTGACGCTCAAGGAAGGGAAATATAAAATAGGCGTTTCTTATTTGGGCTACGAAACAGTCGGGTATGAGGTCGATTTATCAAAAGACGTTTTATTAAACATTTCGTTAAGCGAAGGTGTGTTGATAAAAGAAGTGATAATTTCGGCTGCAAAGGAAGACCGAAGAAAGAATGTGGAAGGTACACAAATGGGAACCTTAGAATTGCCGATTGAAAATATAAAACTTTTGCCCGCCATCTTTGGTGAAGTAGATATATTAAAAGCACTTCAGTTGCTGCCTGGAGTTTTGTCATCTGGTGAAGGCAATGCAGGGTTTTACGTAAGAGGTGGAGGTCCTGACCAAAATTTAGTATTACTGGATGAAGCGTTGGTCTATAATGCGGGGCATTTATTGGGCTTCTTTTCGGTGTTCAATGCTGACGCACTAAAAAATACTACCCTTATTAAAGGCAGTATGCCAGCAAATTATGGAGGGCGACTATCTTCGGTTTTGGATATTCAAATGAAGGAGGGGAATAATAAAAAATATGAAGTGGAAGGTGGAATAGGATTGATATCTTCACGTCTCACAGTACAAGGACCTGTAGTAAAGGATAAAAGTTCTTTTATTATATCTGGAAGAAGAACTTACATTTTAGACTTAGTTCAACCTTTTTTAAAGGGAGGAAGGTTTGAAGGGACTAACTACTATTTTTATGATTTGAACACAAAATGGAATTATAAATTCTCTGATAAAGATAGATTATATTTTTCTGGTTATTTTGGGCAAGATGTTTTGAAGTTTAGACAGCCCATGAGAGACTTTGCTTTTGATCTTCCATATGGCAATAGAACGGGCACGCTGAGGTGGAACCATTTATTTAGCAATAAATTATTTATGAATGTTTCGGCCATTTACAATGACTATCGTTTCCAGTTTAATGGTGCTCAAGACAATTTCAATTTTAAACTTTTTTCAGGAGTGGAAGATTGGAATTTGAAAGTCGATTTTGAAAATTATTATAGCAATAAGCACACTTTCAAATATGGTATCAATTACATTTATCATACACTCACGCCAAATACAGCAACAGCTACAGATGGTGATTTTGACTTCAAAAATGATGCAAGTATTAAATATGCCAATGAAGGCGCCGTTTATTTTTTAGATGATATCAAATTTAATAATAAATGGGCAATGAACGCAGGAATGAGAGTGAGTGCTTTTCAGCAAGTAGGTCCTTACACTTCCAAAATTAATGGACAAGAATTTGGAAGTTTCGAACCCGTAAAAACTTATATGGGTTGGGAGCCTCGATGGAGTCTCAACTATAAAGCTTCTCAAGATTTCAGTATCAAAACGGGTATAGCTCTGACTTCTCAATATTTGCATTTAGTGAGTAATTCTAGTAGTACCTTACCAGCAGATATCTGGGTGCCGAGTACTGAAATAGTCAAACCTCAACGAGGAGTTCAATACGCTTTAGGTTTTTTCAAAAACTTCTTAGATGATACATTCGAGTCATCTTTTGAGATTTATTATAAAGACTTATATAATCAATTGGATTATGCCGACAATTATGTCAATGATATCAATCAGGATATTGAAGATGCATTTGTTTCGGGTACAGGAAGAGCATATGGTGCAGAATTTTTTCTTAAAAAAGCAGTTGGTAAGCTCAACGGATGGGTGGGTTATACACTCTCTAGATCTGAGAGATCATTTGAAGATATTGAAAATGGGAGATGGTATCCTGCTGTTTACGATCGCACACATGACTTAAGTGTTGTAGCCAATTACAAATTATCCCCCAAATGGGATTTGAGCGCAATATTTATTTATGGATCGGGCAGATTATTTACTCCCGTGAGAGGATTTTTCTTCATAGAACAAAATATCAACTTGTTTTATGGGCCACGCAATAGCGAGAGATTAGACGCTTATCATCGGTTAGACTTTTCGGCTACTTACACTCCCAATCCTGAATCAAAGAAAAAATTTAAAGGAAGTTGGAATTTTTCAATATACAATACATACAACAGAAGAAATCCATTTTTTGTAAATTTTGAAACAGACACCAATTTTGAAACTGGTACCAATACAATCACTGGATCAAAAATCACAATATTCCCTATTATACCTAGTATTACTTACAATTTTAAATGGAATCAATAATGAAAAACTTATTTAGGCTATCATATTTTATACTTTTTTTCTTGATATTGGGATGTGAAGACCCCTACACTCCTATTACGACAACTGCACAGCAAGAAATCGTTGTAGAAGGATATGTAGAAGCCGGCGAAGGCAGTCTTCCTGTTATAGTTTTTATTACACGAAGTATCCCTTTTATTTCGACTATTGATGCTGGAACATTTCAGACTTTATTTTTGAGAGATGCAAAGGTTGAAGTTTTTGATGGGGTAAAGACAGTTAATTTAACACAATTGTGTTTTTTAGATATTCCAGAAGATTTTAGACAACAAGCAGCTCAACTTTTAGGTTTCAATGCGGATTCTCTGACGGTAGATATTTGTGTATATGTGGATTTGGCCAATCAAATAGATAGAAAGTTTGGTGGTAGATATGACTTAAAGGTAGAAGTAGAAGGTAAAACTCTAACTGCAACTACTACTATTCCCGAATTGGTAGAACTCACAAATTTTGAATTTCGTGATCCTCCTGGCGTTCCTCGGGATTCGTTGGCAGAAGTTTGGGCTCGCATTAAAGATCCTGCAGGCATCAAAAATTACTATAGATATCTTACGGCCACTGATAGAAATCCTGGTTTAATTCCTCCTTTCGGATCGGTTTTTGACGATGGTTTTTTTGATGGGTTAAAAGACCTTCCTATTCCTTTTCCAAAAGCTCAAAGGCGTGGACAAGATTTCGATCCCGATACATTTGGGCTTTACCATAGAGGCGATAGTATTCAAATAAAATTTTGTGGTATAGACTTTGACCATTTTGACTTTTGGCGAACAAGAGATTTTGGAGCTAACTCTGGCGGCCCTTTTGCATCCTATACGCGAATATCCTCAAATATAAAAGGAGGCTTAGGTATTTGGGGCGGTTATGCTGTGGCCAACTACAGACTTTATGTTCCACCAAAGTAATCTTGAATTGTACTGGTTTTAGATGTTTGATATTTCTAAATTGTAGCTAAAAAGTTTCACAAATAAATTATTTAATTATCCCATCAGAAATAGAGATCTTGAGCCAATCTGAAAGTATTCGCATGGGCTTCTATGATATCCTTAAGTTGTGTTGAGTAACCACCGCCCATACTCACTACAACTGGGATTTTTGAAGTTTGAGCCATCTTAAATACTATTTGGTCGCGCTCTTTACAACCTTGTCGTGTCATATTCAATCGGCCCAGTTTGTCAGTAGCCAAAACATCTACACCAGCTAAATAAAACATAAAATCTGGCTCAAATGCTTCTATTACTTTGGGTAAATGGTATTTCAGTAGGTTGAGATATGTTGTATCATCACAGCCATCCAATAATTCAATATCTAGATTGGACTTTTCTTTACGTGTAGGATAATTTTTAGCACCATGCATGGAGAAAGTAAAAACCCTGTCTTCATTTTCAAAAATTTTTGCAGTGCCATTGCCTTGATGTACGTCGAGATCAACTACCAAAATTTTTAAATGTGACTGTTGATTCAGCAAAATATTAGCGGCTATGGCAATATCATTAAATAGACAAAAGCCTTCTCCCCTATCTGCAAATGAATGATGTGTGCCACCGGCGATATTCATAGAGATACCATACTGGGTGGCAAAATGTGTCGCCATATATGTTCCGTTCGCAATATGTTTCCCTCTTTGCACCAATCTATCACTCATCGGGAATCCTATGTTGCGAATCTCCTTAGTCGAGAGTTGTTGGAAATTAAGTTTATTAAGGTATTCTTGGGTATGCGTCAACAATATGTATTCATCGCCTAAAGGGGGTGGTTCAAAAAAAGCATCATTACTCACTGTTCCTTCATAAAGAAGCTGTTCAGGCAATAGATCATACTTTATCATAGGAAATCTATGACCTTCGGGCAAATCATATCTATAAATTTCCGACCAAGCGATTTTCAACATGGCTCATTTAGTGTTTTATACGAACGAGGTTAAGCCATCCAGCCATCATTAAAAGTCCTCCAATGGGTGTCACAGGGCCTAAAAAATCCCAAATGACTCCACCGATAAGGTTTTTAACACTCAACAAATACAACGAGCCAGAAAAAAACAATATACCTATAGCTATTAGGCCAAAACTAACTTTTATCGCTTTGTGAGGATGAGTTAAATAATAAAATCCCAAAATCAACAAAACTACCGCATGGATAAAATGATACATGGAAGCTGTTTTATAGTTTTGAATTTGAAGCTCAGTGAGATGAGGAGAAAGTGCATGTGCGCCAAAAGCACCTATGGCGACGGCTAAAGCACCATATAAGGCAGCGATTTTTATTAAATGATGGGTATTCATTCTTATTCAAATTTGACCTTAGGAAACAGAAAATTTAAGTAATTGTTTCACTTTTATTCTTAAAGTAAAACCGGGTGAGAGCGGTTCTTTTTCTACGGATTGAAATCCGTAGTTATAATATGAGTCGTGCTTACAGCACTTAGATGTGTTTGATATACCTGAAGTCAATGAGAAAAAAATATTGAGGCTAAATTATAAAACACGGAAAAATGAATTGCTTCGGCAGAAAAAAAAATTAAAACGCCACATCATCATATATTTCTGATAGAGGGATTTCGATGGCTATGCTTTTGATTTTTAGGACTTCCTCCATCGATGCTACATTGGATTTTGTCCATGTATCTTCACCGGATTTATACCATTGTTCTATGGCTGCTTGTTTTTGAGAGACAATGACGTATTCTTGAAAAGAGGGTATTTCCTGGTACAAATAAAACTTCTGAAAAAAATCAAATTTTTCTGTGGCATCAGACAACACTTCTACAATGATAAGTGGGTTGGTGATGGTATCCTTGCGATCTTCATGGTATTCAGGCTGACCAGAAATAACAAGTGCATCTGGGTACAAAAATGAGTTTTTAGAAGGAATATAGACTTTTTGGTCGCTGTTAAGGGCATGATATTTTCTTTCAAGTTTTTTTATTCTGTTTGCAAATCCAACTAAAATATTTGTAGCTATTTTATTATGATTAAAACTTCCTCCCGCCATTTTTATAATTTCTCCGTTGATAAAGTGGTTTTTGTATTCTGATTTTTGCTCTCTTGCGAAGTATTGCTCCACTGTAAAAAGCTTGGGCTTTTTAGATGGGCTTCGCCTGAATTTTATCACTTTGGGCGTATCTTTTACTGTGGACATAATATAACTTTTTGCGTATTATAAAACAAAGGTAGTAAAATATGGGGGATTTTATAATCAGATAATGTTTTTTTTTTATTGAGCTAAAACTAAACTCTATGGAATTATTTATGAAAAGTTGTGTTTTCTACTCTACGGATTGAAATCCGTAGTTGCTTACAGCACTTAAGGGTGAGAGCGGTTCTTTTTCTACGGATTGAAATCCGTAGTTATAATATGGGGCGTGCCTTCAGCACTCAGATGTGTTTGATATACCTGAAGTCAATGAGAAAAAAATATTGAAGCTAAATTATAAAACACGGAAATATGAATTGCTTCGACAGAAAAAAATTAAAACGCCACATCATCATATATCTCTAATAAAGGGATTTCGATAGCTATGCTTTTTATTTTTAGGACTTCCTCTATCGATGACACATTAGATTTGGTCCATGTATCTTTACCGGATTTATGCCATTGTTCTATGGCTGCTTGTTTTTGAGAGACAATGACGTATTCTTGAAAAGAGGGTATTTCCTGGTACAAATAAAACTTCTGAAAAAAATCAAATTTTTCTGTGGCATCAGACAACACTTCTACAATGATAAGTGGGTTGGTGATGGTATCCTTGCGATCTTCATGGTATTCAGGCTGACCAGAAATAACAAGTGCATCTGGGTACAAAAATGAGTTTTTAGAAGGAATATAGACTTTTTGGTCGCTGTTAAGGGCATGATATTTTCTTTCAAGTTTTTTTATTCTGTTTGCAAATCCAACTAAAATATTTGTAGCTATTTTATTATGATTAAAACTTCCTCCCGCCATTTTTATAATTTCTCCGTTGATAAAGTGGTTTTTGTATTCTGATTTTTGCTCTCTTGCGAAGTATTGCTCCACTGTAAAAAGCTTGGGCTTTTTAGATGGGCTTCGCCTGAATTTTATCACTTTGGGCGTATCTTTTACTGTGGACATAATATAACTTTTTGTGTATTATAAAACAAAGGTAATAAAATATGGGGGATTTTATAATCAGATAATGATATTTTTTTATTGGGCTAAAACTAAACTCTATGGAATTGCTAAAAATAATATCCTATTAGTAATTATTTAAATATAAAAATATAGAAATCAACTATTTTACATCACTAAAGATCTAGTTTTTTGTTTTTTGAGGATTCGGAATCAATTGACATCATATGAACTGTACATGTAGGTTTTCCAAAATGGGCATCAAATTATGTTTCTTCAAATATATGTTTATATCTTTTCAATTAAGCACAATTTAGCGATTTTGGCTAATCATAGTTATGAAATATCCTTCCATGCGATTTTAAGCATAGATAATTTAGTGTTTTGTAAGAATGAGGTTCAGCTATAAAGACATCAGGCGAAAACTAACTTTTATCACTTTGTGAGGATGAGATTAATAATATAATCCTAAAATCAACAAATCTACCACATAAATAAAATGATACACGGAATCTGTTTTATAGTTTTGGATGTGAGGCTCAATGAGATAGAAAGTGCATGTGCGCCAAAAACACCTATGATAACGGCTAAAGCGCCAAAAGTAGCAGCGATATTTATTAAATGATGGGTATTCATCAATTGTGGATTTTTAAATTTGGTCTTTAACATTCATTAGATTGAATGGTTCCAAAACAGCTTTAATAGATAGTCTCTTCAATGAAAAAATAAACCCAAAATTCAATTTTTTAAGGTATAAAATTGCCAATAAAAAACAAAAACACTTATAATATGTTTATCGCTGATATATTTCAATCCAATTTAATTTCCGTTGAAAAAGTCATTATTCACCCTTCTATATTGTTTATTTGTAATAACAATTTTGGCGCAACCTAAAGCACAGAAGTCTATTCTAGCCTTATCTATCAATGAGTCTATAACTATGGATGGAATTCTTGATGAACCTATATGGCAGCGAGCCATTCCCGCTGAAGGTTTTAAACAAATAGAGCCTATTCCTGGCAAAGATGCCTCATTTCCCACGGAAGTGCAATTGCTTTATGACAATAATGCAGTGTATGTAGGCGCAAAATTATTTGATCCAGAAGCACAAAAAATACTCAAGGAACTTTCACTTAGGGATAGAATAGCCAATGCCGATAATTTTTTTGTATTTTTTGATACTTACAAAAGTGGTCAAAATGGATTTTTATTCTCTGTCACAGCCTCTGGAGTTCAAAAAGAAAGTGTGGTTACTAATCATAATGAGGACATATCATGGGATGCCATCTGGGAAAGCCATGTAAAAATAGAAGATTGGGGTTGGAGTATAGAAATAAAAATCCCCTACCTTTCATTGAGGTTTCCAGATAAAGAAATTCAAGACTGGAATATCCAATTTTATCGTGAAATACGAAGATTTAGAGAACAAGTCTATTGGTCAGAAGTGGATCCAGCTATGGATGGATGGGTTCAGCAATCTGGAAAAGTTGAAGATATTAAAAACATAAAACCGCCAGTGAGGCTTTCTTTAGTTCCATATATTTCTGGCTACATCAATACCTCCAACACCAATGAATCATCAAAGGCCGTCATTGAACCTGCTTATGCTGCTGGTCTAGATTTAAAATATGGCATCAACAATGCATTTACATTAGATATGACGCTTATACCCGATTTTGGGCAAGTCATCTCGGATAGACAAGTGCTCAATCTCACACCTTTTGAAGTGTTTTTTGAAGAAAACAGACAGTTTTTTACCGAAGGTACAGAAATGTTCAATCGCGGTGATATTTTCTATTCCCGAAGAGTAGGTGGTGCGCCAGTGAACTTCAATAATATCAACGCTCAACTTAAAGAAGGGGAAAGAATTATCAGTAATCCGTCCACAAGTCAACTATATAATGCTTTTAAAATCTCGGGCAGAGATAGTAGAGGGACAGGTTTAGGAGTATTTAATGCCATAGTGGGAGAAGAATTTGCCATCATTGTGGATGAATCAGGTAACGAGCGAAACGTAAAAACAAACCCACTCACAAATTTTAACGCAGTGGTAGTGGATCAAAATTTGAAAAACAATTCTTTTGTTAGTCTCATGAACACCAATGTATTGAGGTCAGGACAAGATTATGATGCCAATGTGACTGGCACATATTTCAATTTGCGAACCAAAGATCAAAACTATTATGTCGGAGGCTCAGGCGTGTTATCACAGCGAATATTTACGGACAAAAACGACATAGGCTACAATTACTCCGTCAATGGTGGAAAAATAAGTGGTAAATGGACATACGAAATGGGCCATGGTATTCTTTCAGAAAGGTACAATCCCAATGACATGGGCTTCTTGTTCAATGCCAATGAAATATATTACTCTGCGGATGCAGGCTACAACATTTTTAAGCCCAAAAAGGAAAAACTACAACTTTACCGCTACCGTGGATTCCTAAACTACAATAGGCTCTATAGTCCAAATGTATTCACAAATATGGGTTTCGGCTTCAATAACTTTTACTTATACAAAAGTCGATTTGCCTTTGGCTTAAACACTTACATTGAACCTGTAGAAGTGTTGGATTACTTCGAACCTAGAACAAAGGATTTCAGCAAATTTGTGGCTCAGCCAGCCAATGTAGATATTGGTGGATTTATCTCCTCTGATTATAGAAAGCCATTTGCTTTGGATTTAAGAATTAATCAAAGATGGTTCAATATTCAAAACCGGTCTAATACTCAATTAACAATAGGTCCAAGATTTAGATTTAATGACAAATTTACCTTGTTTTCAAGTTTACAATTAAGATTTATACAACAAGAGCCCGGGTTTGTCAATAAAAACTGGGTAGTTAATCGCCCATTTCAGTTGCAACCTAATGATGTGATGGTAGGAGTAAGAGACAGAATAGTAGCAGACAATTCGCTTACTGTTTCGTACATTTTCAATCATTTGATGGGTATCAATATGCGTGTGAGGCATTATTGGGACAAAGTTCAGCATAGTGCCTATGGTGTATTGGATAAAAATGGTTTGCCAGACGTATTGGCTTATGATGGAAAAGATGAATCCGGTGTTTCTATTTTTGACAGAAATGTGAATATTTTTAATGTAGATCTTCAATACAATTGGCGATTTGCACCTGGAAGCGACATTATATTTGTGTGGAAGAACGAAATTTTCAATACAGACAAAAACTTTGAAAGAGATTATTTTGGCAATTTAGGTGGCTTGTTTGACTCCCCTCAAACCAATTCTATTTCTCTTCGGGTTCTTTACTTTTTAGACTACATGTATTTATTTCCAAACAAAGATAAAAAAGATATTTAGAAATTCAATACTCAGGTTAATGAATACACTCTTGGAAGAAACTCTTTCAAATCAGTTATCAAAACATCAAAACGTTTTGATAGCACCGCTCAATTGGG
>CAZBCV010000013.1:0-11177 GCA_964490495.1 uncultured Aureispira sp.
TGAATGATGGCCCCGTGTCCAATATGCGCTGATTTTTTTAATATTACACTTTTGCCTGGAAACATATGTAATGTACAATTTTCTTGAACATTGCAACCTTCTTCTATAATGATTGCGCCCCAATCACCCCGAATGGCCGCTCCAGGACCGATATATACTTTGGGGCCAATGATGACATTGCCTGTTACAGTGGCTTGAGGGTGAACAAAAGCTGTTTCGTCTATCACGGGTATAAAACCATTAAATTCGTATATCATACTAAAGCAAGTTTATTTTGAAGTTGTTGGACTATTTCAGCAGCAGCAGGACAAATCAGTGTATTGTTGATGTTGAGTTGAACTCTTTTGGGGTATTCTTTTTCGTCTGTGTGAGGAAATCTTCTACATGCTTCTGGCCTAATGTCATATATCTGACATGAATTATCATCATTTAAAAAGTGGCAAGGAACTCTATTGAAAGACATCTCTCCGTCCACATCTTCTAATATGTATTGTTTTTTAAATTGTTTGGGTGAGATATTGAGTTTTTTTGCAATACGATGGATGTCTGCCGACACAATAATGGGGGGTGAAGATTTACAGCAATTGGCACAGGAAAGACAGTCAATCTTTGCAAATGTTTCATGATGTGTTTCGGTGAGTAAATTATAAAACTTACCTTGGTTTTGTTCTTTTAACGAACGTAAGAAAGCCGCATTTTTGTTTTTATTGTTTTGGGCCTTTTCTAATAGGGTTTCGTACACAGTTGTTATTATATATATTACTTACTTATTAATATCATCATTGAGGATTATGTTTAAAATACTTAGTCAAATTTTTTCTGTTTTGTAGAATAGAAAATGAATGGACAGCGCTTCAAATATGGCTCTTTGTTGATTCGTTTGGGTATATTGATATAAAGTTCAATCTATAACTATTAATAGAGTATATAATGTATTTAATTTTTTAATGTTTAACTTGAGTAAAGCCGCTGCAATACATCTTAAGAATGCCGTTGGTTACATTCTCCGGCATTTTCATTTTTAGACAAAATTCGTTAAAAAATGCGTTAAAAACAGAAAACTGTTTGAGCCAAACTAAAATTAAATTCGGATGTAATACATTTATAATCAATACAGTTAATGCGAAAGACAAAAGATAAAGGCGAGTTTTTTATGTTTAGCATTTTTTGATGAATTTTGGCGTTAAGAAAATGAAACAGCCCTGATCTTTTGTTTCTTTTGTATCAAGACAAAAGAAAATAAAGTTTAAACGAGCACAATATTAAGCTATATGTACACTAATTAACCGAAGTGATTACTCACACAAAACAACACAGCGCTTCAAATATTTACTTTTTGTAAATTACAATTTCTAGATTTTTGGGTTTATTCTATTTTACCCAAGATTCTTTGCCATAGTAATTCGAAGGCTTCTTTTAAGTTAGAATCTCTGGGCCTTTCACCTTGGTCCACTAAATTAAAACTACCATCTATTTCTCTAGTGAGATTAAATTTAAAAACATAATCATCTTTATCGGCTTGTCTTGCCCTAAATGTGCCAAACCTCAAATCATAGTAATGCCATTTATTATCCTCTTTCTTCCTCAAATCATAATATCCACTACTAAACCATATAAGTTTTTTGAGGGTGGGGTCAGAGCTCAAAAACTTTGTACTATCTGGAGTACTTTTAGGTAGTTCTTTGAGTTTGAATTCTTGGACATTGTCATAAAATGAATACATGCCATACCAGAATGAGGTATCAGTCTCTGCCACGCCGCTCCACAATATGTTATTAAGTATGGTGGGTGTTGTCATGTATTGTTGACTGACAATATTGTTTTTTTCAAGTGATTGTGTAAATATTTTATCAATTTTGGACTTATTGTACAATGTGAAGGTCATGTATAAACTACTTATTATGATGCCTGCATAATTCCAATATCTTCTCGAACTTTTTTCTTTGGCAATAGAAGCGGCTATTAATAAGCACACCAAAAATGGCAAAGTATATAAAGGGTCTGCTACTGAAATGTTGTTAAAAGCCACTCTAACATCAGAAAAAGGCCATAAAATGGTTGTTCCATAAGTTGTGAAAATATCTAAAATGGGGTGTGTGACAAAGGCCCAAAGAAACATCACAATCCATTCATTAGTAGTGGCTTGTGGCGTCTCGTACCCGTCTCTGTGATATCTTCTGTATATCAAATATCCCGTACCTAATATAAACACTAAACCCGAAACCCATCCAGTAAGTGCAAACCCTGACGCAGAAATAGCTGCATAAGTTATACCTAAAACTAGTGTTGTCCAACTTATCAACCCTATCCACCTATGTTTGTCCCATGCGTACATCTTATGAACAGCCCAACCTGTAAAAATCGCCATTAAAGCACATGTAAGAAGTGAATGAGTAGGACCTCTATGAAAGATTAATGCATCAATCGGAGACAATATTCCGTTAGCTAAAACATCTAAGTCGGGAATGGTGCCAGCAATAGCCCCCCAAACCATAGCTCTATTTCCTATTTTTTTTCCAAGTGAAGCTTCGGCTACTGCTGCGCCTAATATTATTTGAGTCAGAGAGTCCATGAATATTTTTTGAATGCGAAATTTTGAACAAAATGAGGTACAATAAGTTGCCCAATTTATATACTATACTAAGACTAAATCAAAACACTATACATTTTCATTGACATCACCATAAATTTTCAGTTTTTTTATAGCTTTAAGTGCGGCTGCTTGTTCAGCTGATTTTTTATTAAAATCTTCGGATGTTGAAATTTCTATTCCATCAATAGTTACAGCCACCTTGAAACAATCTCTTTTATCCACTTTGAATTTGGCTAAGGTGTCAAAAGTGACTTCTTTACCTACTTTTTGACACCACTCTAGAAGTTGCGACTTGTGATTATCGTCAATATGCTCCAATTCAATTAAGTCAAGGTATTTTCTAAGAATATTGTGTATAATATAGTTTTTAGTCTGATTATATCCTAATTCTAAATATATGGCACCCATTAGCGCTTCAAAAGCATTGCCCAACATAGCTTGACTCATTTTACCCATGGAATAGTCCGAAAGAATGACGTCTATACCCATATTGGCTGCTATTTGGTTGAGCGTTTGTCTTTTGACTATTTTAGACCTCATTTTTGTCAAAAAACCTTCATCCTGATTGGGATATTTATTATACAAGTATTCGGCTACTACGGTGGATAGAATAGCATCGCCTAAATATTCCAGGCGCTCATTTGTGGGAGCATCCGGATTTTCATTCGTCATTGACTTGTGAAAAAATGCTGTTTTAAATAAATAAAGCCTGGCAGGCGTAAATCCAAGAATTGATTTAAGTTTTCTTGTCAATTCTTTTTCGTCGGATAGGTAATAATTATTGAACCTGCGTATTTGATTAACTATAATCACTCTTTGTATTTTCTTATGATTACCGTGGCATTATGCCCGCCAAAACCGAACGTATTACTCAAAGCTATGTCAATAACTCTTTCTTGCGCTTTATTGAATGTAAAATTAAGCTTAGGATCAAACTCTTCATCGTCGGTAAAATGATTGATAGTTGGGGGAACAAAACTTTCATTGATAGCGGCTACACAAGCTATGGCTTCTATGGCACCTGCTCCACCCAAAAGATGGCCTGTCATGGATTTTGTGCTGCTAATGTTGAGCTGATAGGCTTCTTCTCCAAATACATTGAGAATGGCTTTGGACTCTGCAATATCGCCCAATGGCGTAGAGGTGCCATGCACATTGACATATTGTATATCTCCTGGTTGGATGCCAGCTTCTTTTATTGCAATTTTCATTACATTTTGTGCTCCTAGACCTTCGGGATGTGGAGCTGTCATATGATAGGCGTCTGCTGTCATTCCACCGCCTATGATCTCGCCATATATTTTAGCTCCTCTAGCTAGCGCATGGTCAAGTTCTTCCAAAATTAAAGCTCCTGCTCCTTCGCCTAATACAAAACCGTCTCTATCTTTGTCAAAAGGGCGAGAGGCTGTTTCAGGGCTATCATTGCGCTCTGACATGGCTTTCATAGAAGAAAACCCGCCTATGCTCGCACGTGTGATGGCGGCTTCAGATCCTCCAGTAATCATAATGTCATTTCTTCCATTTTTTATATTATCATAGGCCAGTATGATAGAATGTGTGGAAGAGGCACATGCTGACACTGCTCCAAAATTAATACCTCTAAATCCATATTTTATAGATATGTGTCCAGGTGCGATGTCTCCAATGAGTTTGGGTATTAAAAAAGGACTATATCTAGGTGTGACTGTCCAATCTGCCGCTGCAGTAATATCTTGTTCTATGGTTTCGAATCCACCTATTCCAGTACCCCAAATGACACCAGCCCTATCCAAATCTATCTTTTCAAGATCTAATTGTGCCATTTCCATGGCTTGAGCTGCTACTACTAAAGCATATTGTGCAAAAGGATCTAGTTTTCGAGCATCTTTTTTGGCCAAATAAGGCTCCATGTCAAAATCTTTAATTTCGCATGCAAATCTTACTTTAAATAATGAAGCATCAAATCTTGTGATGGGCCCTGCGCCACTTTTACCCATTTTAAGGCCATCAACATACTCTTGATAGTTATGGCCTATTGGCGTTAGTGCTCCTATACCTGTGATAACTACTCTTCTCATTGGATTTCATTTAATTGGAATGCAAATGTCCGATTTTTTTTTTAAATGAACAAATAAAGGCATTTAAAATATTTTACATTATTGGTTAAACGGCTGTCAAGTAACGCACTTATTTACATTATACATTAATTAATATGTTTAAAGTGAGTTTTCCAACACAATTTTAATGCAGTAAAAAGTGATAAAAATAAAAAATCCACAGAAACAAGAGTATCCGTGGATTTAAATTTAATGAGTATTCAAATTAGGCTTTTTGCTCTTCTAAAAAAGCAATGGCTTGACCCACAGTCTGAATATTTTCAGCTTGATCATCAGGAATTGTTACATCAAATTCTCTCTCGAATTCCATAATCAATTCAACTGTATCTAATGAATCTGCTCCCAAATCCGCTGTAAAACTGGCTTCAGTTGTTACTTCAGATTCATCCACTCCTAATTTGTCAACAATGATTTGTTTAACTTTTTCTGCTATTTCTGACATTTTTTAAATTATTTACTTGATATAAAGACGCAAAGAAATGCAAACATGTTTTGATATACAAATATTTTTGAAAAAAAATAATATTAAACTTTGTGTTAATATTTATGTAAATTACTGTAAATGAGTATTATGTGTTGTTTTGTGGCAGTTAAAATTTCTAAAATAAAACTTTATATACTCATTAAATTTTAAAATTTTAGTAATTTATTGTCTTTAAATTGGATAAAATAGGTCATCAAAAATGAAAGAATTATCATAATGAAAGAAAATCCATAATGACCTCTAAAATAATTAAAGCTTAATAGACAAATAATGGAAGTGAAAATCACAAAGCTTAAAATTTTTCCTATTTCATACGGGACAGGATAATATTTTCGGCCCAAAAAATATGAAATAACTGTCATTGTTGCATAAGTCATCAGTGTAGCCCAGGCACCTCCAATAATTCCAAATAGAGGTAGAAAAACGAATAAGCTCACTACAGTAATCAAGGCACCTAAAATACTGATGAGCATTCCAAATCTTGTTTTGTCTGTTAGCTTATACCAAATCGATAAATTGTTATAAATTCCTGAAAGTAGATTGGCTATAAGTAATATGGGCACAATGTATAATCCTTTGAGGTATTCGGGTTGTCTCAGAAATAATGAGGCGATAATGTCTATGAAACTTGTGATACCTATAATGAATAAGCACCCTAATAAGACAAACCATGTCATAATGGTACTATATTTTTGAGTGGCATCCTTTGTTTCTGATTGGTTGAAGAAAAAGGGTTCTGCCCCCATGCGAAAGGCCGTGATGTAAAGAGTAATAAAGACACTTAGCTTATAACATGCCGCATAGATGCCACTTTCTTCCTTAGAAAATGAACGGGAAATTAATATTTTATCAAAATTTTCATTGATCATATATGCCAAACCTCCTACCATTATGGGCCATCCATATTGAAATAATTTTTTGGCAATAGTAGGATTCCATCGCCAACCCATCTTTAAAATATCATTGAATAAAACTAAGAATGTGGCCAAACTTGCCATCAAAGTAGCATAAAATAGATGGATGATTTGGGGTTTGTAGTCTTTTGGAACTAGGTGATATTCAAAACCAAATTTAGGTAATAACCAAAGAAATCCTATCACTAAAAAAGAAAACACAAAAATATTTAACAGTTTAACTACTAAAAATTTTACGGGCTGTGAAGTGACTCGTAGTAGAGCAAAGGGAATGACTACCCACGTATCAAGAATGGTGACTAATATAAGGATTTTCAAAAAAACCAAATCTTCAAAATCCAATAGTTGCGCTATTTTTTCAGGAAAGATTATTGACACCACAGCCAATATTGACGTGGACACGAGGAGCATAATGAATGAGGTGGACACTACATCTTCTTTGGCAGACTCTTTAGTGAAAAACCTAAAAAAGGCCGTCTCTAAACCCAAAGTGAGTACTACATTTAGTATTCCTGCAAATATAAACCATTGTGTTTGACCATCAAATTGAGCGCTGCCAAAAGTTGCAGTTATCAAACCTATCAATGCAAAATTAATGACCTTAGGCAAGACTGCTCCTAATCCATAAATGGCTGTATCTTTAAAAAAACTCTTTAGTGGATTCAATGTGGACCCTTTTTTAATGATGTATAAAACTGCAAAACTGCAACATAAAGTATAATTATTAAAATATAATGAGTATTTTTTTTTGGAAGAATATAATTAAACCCGCATTATGCATTATAAAATCTATTCCGAAGCTAAACTACTGCAAATCAGAAGCTTCGCCAATTTATCTTCTGTAACCGTAGCGGTGCTACGCTTTTCGAATATAAATAGCTGATTTATTGCATTTTAGCTTCTCATAACGAAGTTCTAATGCATAATACGGGTTAAGAGGATATCAATAAAAAAGTCAGATAAAATGCAATGTGAAATTTTACATTTTATCTGACCTATCTTATGGCGGGCAGAATATCTATTACGAAAAATTAAATCATACTATAAATAATCAAATAATTATGATTCTAAATTTTTGCAAACGATTTTCTGCTGATTAAAAAACTTTATACAAGAGCGTTTTATAAACTCTTTTCGTAAAGAAAACATTAATTTTTATTGTTGATTATTTTTGCCATGGTAACACCAATTTCAGCAGGTGAATGTACAACATGGATACCACATTCTGCCATTATTTTCATTTTGGCTTCTGCAGTGTCGTCATGTCCACCCACTATGGCTCCAGCATGACCCATTGTTCGTCCTTTTGGCGCAGTTTGGCCAGCTATGAAACCAACAACTGGTTTTTTATTTCCAGTTTCAAGAATGTATCTAGCGGCTTGGGCTTCATAATTTCCACCAATTTCTCCTATCATGACAATACCATCTGTTTCAGGGTCTTCCATCAATAGCTTGACGGCATCTTTTGTAGGTGTACCTATGATTGGGTCACCACCTATTCCAATGGCTGTGGATATACCCATACCCGCTTTCACGATTTGATCAGCAGCTTCATAAGTTAACGTACCTGATTTAGAAACAACACCGATTCTACCTTTTTTAAATACAAACCCTGGCATGATGCCTACTTTGGCCTCATCAGGAGTTATTACCCCAGGACAGTTAGGGCCGATAAGTGTACAATCAAATTTTTCAATAAATGCTTTGGCTATCACCATATCTTGTACAGGAATACCTTCTGTAATGCATATGATTACTTTAATACCTGCTTCTACGGCTTCCATAATAGAATCAGCAGCGAAACCAGGTGGTACAAATATGATAGATGTATCGGCACCTACATTTACAACTGCATCTACAACAGTATTGAACACAGGTTTTCCAAGATGTTCTTGTCCGCCTTTTCCCGGTGTAACTCCTCCTACCACATTAGTGCCATATTCTATCATTTGTGTGGCGTGAAAAGTACCTTCTTTTCCCGTGAATCCTTGAACTATAATTTTTGAATTTTTATTGACTAAAACACTCATTCTAATTTATTTTTTCTTTTTATCTATTAATATTATTTCTTCGTTCGGAAGTTTCATTAAATGCTTCTCTTTTGCAAACTTTTCTATATCCTTGTCTAAATCTTCTCTATCTTGAAGTGCTGTGGCAATATCTTCATTAAGGCTGGCCTTTTCTTTTTCCAATTTTGAAATGGTACTTTTTAGTTTTTGATGAGCAAAAATATTGTGCTTATCAAAAAAAGCTAGCCACACAATAAATAACATTGTCACTACTGTAAACTTATTTATCCAACTTGAAGAGATGCCGATAAAATCTGCTAAATCCTCTATTATTTTCTTATTTTTTTTTGCCATTTCACACTATGTATTATGAATGAATAACTAATGAGATTTTTTTTTGTAAGTTATGGCCAATATTTTCTAATGATTTCACTTATTTTCTAATTCAAATTGCAAATATAGATATTAATTTTTACTACCTATGAAAACTACAATGCAAATTTAGAAATTTTTCAATATCATCCCAAAATTGCCCTACCTGGAAAATAGGCAGAATCTCCTAATTCTTCTTCTATCCTAATCAATTGGTTATACTTTGCTATTCTATCACTTCTAGAAGCTGATCCAGTTTTTATTTGTCCTGCATTGAGTGCAACTGCTATATCTGCAATTGTAGTATCTTCAGTCTCGCCCGATCTATGGCTGATGACAGATGTAAAGCCATGTCTTGTGGCCAAGTTTACAGCATCAATAGTTTCTGTCAAAGAGCCTATTTGATTCACTTTTATCAATATTGAGTTGGCTGATTGTTCATCTATTCCTCTTTGAAGTCTCTTGGTGTTGGTCACAAATAAGTCGTCACCTACCAATTGGACTTTATTGCCTATTTTGGCCGTAAGTTTGCTCCAACTGTTCCAATCATCTTCATCTAAGCCATCTTCTATTGAAAAAATGGGATATTTTGACGCCCAAGATGCCCAATAATCTACCATTTCATCGCTTGATATTTTGCGTCCATCTGATTTGTGAAAATGATATACTTTTTCTTGTGAATTATAAAACTCCGATGCCGCAGCGTCCATGGCTATCATAATGTCTTCACCTGGTCTGTAACCTGCTGTTTCGATAGCTTTTAATACTATTTCTATGGCTTCTTCATTGGATTTGATATTGGGTGCAAACCCTCCTTCATCCCCTACATTTGTAGAATATCCTTTGGATTTTAGAACTGCTTTCAAATGATGAAAGGTTTCTACGCCCATTCGGAGAGCTTCAGAAAATCTATCTGCGCCTACAGGCATTATCATGAATTCCTGAAAATCAATGCTATTGTCAGCGTGCGAACCACCGTTTAATATATTCATCATAGGTACTGGCATTATGTGGGCGTTCACACCTCCGAGATATCTATAGAGTGATTGGCCAGATTCCTCTGCGGCGGCTTTGGCTACAGCCATAGACACACCAAGGATTGCGTTGGCTCCCAATACAGACTTGTTTTCAGTACCATCTAGCTCTATCATCATGTCATCAATATATCTTTGCTCATACACATCTTCACCTATTAAGGCATCGCATATTTTGTCTTCGATATTATTAATAGCATTCAATACACCTTTCCCTAAGTATCTCGTTTTGTCATTGTCTCTCAATTCTACTGCTTCATGTTTTCCTGTCGATGCGCCAGAAGGAACAGCAGCTCTTCCCATAATCCCGTTTTCTGTATATATATCTACCTCTAATGTTGGATTTCCTCTAGAGTCCAATATTTCTCTTGCTCTTACATCTACTATTACACTCATTTTTTTATTTTTTTAATTGTTTTTAGTACTTTTTATTAATTGGATAAAATCATCAAATAAGTATCTGGAATCGTGTGGTCCGGGGTTCGATTCAGGATGGTACTGAACCGAAAACGCTGGATAATTTTTTAATTTTATACCCTCTATTGTGTTATCATTTAGGTTTTTATGCGAAATTGTTATATTTTCCAAGTGCTTTTCAAAATCATTTTCATTGACAGTAAATCCATGATTTTGAGAAGTGATTTCACATTTTCCAGTTTGTAAATTGATCACTGGATGATTAGCTCCTCTGTGTCCGTGGTGCATTTTATAGGTTGTGAGATTGTTGGCCAATGCTAAAATTTGATGACCTAAACATATTCCAAACATGGGTTTATTAGTGGACAACAATTTTTTGACATTTTCTATGGCATACTTCATAGCTGCGGGGTCTCCTGGACCATTAGATAAGAAATATCCGTCAGCATTGTATTTTAGTATTTCATCTACATCGGTCTTAGCTGGAAATACTCTTAAATTGGCGCCTCTTTGATGGAGGGAATTCAAAATATTTTTTTTGGTCCCAAAGTCCAAAACAGCTATTTTTAAATCCGAAGTTTCATGGTGTAAATCATAAGCTTCTTGGGTAGTCACAAGACTTGCCAATTCTAATCCCTCCATAGAAGGTACGGATTTAAGTTGGGATTTTAGCGTTTCAATGTCAAATATTTCTGATGAAATGATACAGTTCATAACGCCTTTGCTGCGAACATTTCTAACAATCGACCTCGTATCTATATCGTGGATACATACTATTCCGTTTTTCTCAAAATAAGTTTGTAAATCTTCATCTGCTAAGTGGCGACTATAATTTTTATTAAAATTTCTACATATTAAGCCAGAAATTTGTACTTTTTCTGATTCTGTGTCTTCATTTTTTGTTCCGTAATTACCAACATGGACATTGGTTGTTAATAATATTTGTCCATAATATGAAGGGTCTGTAAATGTTTCTTGATAACCCGTCATTCCGGTATTGAAACAAATTTCACCTGTGGTGGTACCTATGATTCCTGCAGCTTTGCCTTCATACACAGAACCATCATCGAATACTAGAATTGCTCGGGAAATATTAGGAGATTGATTGTTCACAAAGACATGTTTTATAAATTCGATGCAAAAATAAAACTAAATTTTAAAATATACCCTAATTTTGGTATTATTCTATTAAATTCTGATGATTTTTTGTGTTTATGAAGATATTTTTGATTAATTTCTAGCTTTATTAAACTTTTTG
>CAZBCV010000013.1:11277-26585 GCA_964490495.1 uncultured Aureispira sp.
TTTTTGCATCTGTGCGAGCTATTCAACAATTTACTACCATGGTGGGAGCGGGAATACTAGGGTATAGCACAATAAAATGGTGGATGAACGAAAATATTTATAAAAAAATCAAAGACAAGGGCTAGGTGATTTTTAGAAGTATCGGAGTTGTTTACAATTTAAATTTTATGAATTCTATATATTTAAGATTATAGGACTACGTCCTTAAATATTCTGATTGTACTGAAAAGTTACGCAGATGTCAAGGCTGTGCTCCTAATTGTTGATAAGAACTGTTGTTGAAAAAGTACATATTATTGGATATCTAGATATTGTATTCGATAATCAACAATAAAATTATAATTCTGGTGATTATATTTATTTAGAAATATCACAAAAAGAGCTATTTAATAAATGCCAAAACATTAACAATTAATAAGATTATTTGTCAAACAAGTGTTTTATTATTATTTAGAATGCACACTTTTTTATTCCTTTGAGGAAGGTGTAATAAAATATTATGCTACAATTGATAAAAGCAGCAATCCTATATGATGGATTAATCCAAAGACTGATTGAGTGTCGAAGCCTTCTTTACCAAATCTTGGTATTCTAAAGGGGACAATCCATCCAATACGTAATCAATAGGATTGATCGGCTTTCCATTCAACCACACTTCATAATGTAAATGATCTCCAGTGGATTGTCCAGTATTGCCCACTTCACCTATTTTTTGTCCTTTTTTTACAGACTGACCTTCTTTAACATTTATAGTGTGCATGTGTGCGTATAAAGTTTTATATCCAAAACCATGATCTATTAGTACGTGTTTTCCGTACCCACTTCCTGTTTTGTTGATGGATAAAACTTTTCCATTGCCTGTGGCTTGAATGGCCGTTCCTTTGGGTGCAGTAAAATCAATTCCGTTATGAAATCTTTTGATTTTGTGTAGAGGATGTATTCTCATACCAAAACCTGAAAGGAATTTGACATCTTTTTTAAGTGAGGTTTCTTTTACAGGCTTTATGGAAGGTATCGCGGCTAACTTTTTTTCTTTGGTCAAAGCTAGATTATATATGCTGTCTAATGAATTTTTCTGAAGATCTACCTTAATTTTTAACTCATCTACTTTTGTAAGGTTTTGTTTGACAATTTCACCGGTAACACCTAAGTTTTCTAAAGATTTATATTTGTTGTGTCCACCTATACCTCCATTCCAAATACCTTCGTCCATGGGGCTAACGCCTAATATCATTCTATTGATTTGATTGTCTTTTTCATGCAAACCCTCAACTACTGCTGAAAGCTCCTTAAAATCTTCTTTTAATTGTGACAGATAAAACTCGGTTTGTTCCTTCTCTTTAGTTAAGAGCCTTTCTTTTGGAGTGGGAAAATATTGATATGCTAATACAAAAATAAGTACAGCCGTCGTGACCACAACAGAGATGAAAGTAAAGCTCTTTTTTAATAATACTTTACTTGTAGCTTTGTATTCTTCGTATTGTAATGTTTGAGAATTATATACGTATTTTACTTGCTTCATGAATTCGGTTTAATTATAAAATATACATAATAATAAGAAAGACACTTTTCAAATATTCTTTCTTTTTGATATGTTACATGGGGAATGTGAGCGTAAAGGTATAAATAATATTTTTAATTGTATAAATTTTTTAGTAAATAATTTTTTAAATTTTTGTGTTTTCGTTTGATAATATTATTATTAATACATTTTTTTTAATATTATATGAATTCATTAAATATTTATAATAAATTTATTATATGTTATATTATTTCGTAATATTTCAATATCAATGTCTGATGAAAAAAAATATGTTCATCAAATTTTTTGTTACTCCTCAACAAGATTATTGTATAAATATGTGAGTATTAGACCAAAGAAAAGTTAAACAATTATGGTTAAAAAGCTATTAATAATTATCGCAAAGATTAACAACGGTTAAAAGTATGTTAAATCTCAAATTTTAATGGATATTATAGCTTTGGAGACGTTAAAGTTCTATAATTATTACATTGTTTACCCAAAATAAATCATAAAGCCAATGGTTAAATTTGTTTTTACTTTATTACTTATATTCACTATTGCAACATATTCCATACAAGCTCAAAATGAGGGTGACATTGTAAAGGTAGTTGAGTTTTCTGGTAAAGTTGTATTTGACGATAAAGGTGAGCCTTCACCTCTTCCCTATACAAATGTTTCTGTAAAAGGGACAAATCGGGGCACATTCACAGAATTTGATGGTTTTTTTTCTCTTATTGCCCTTCCAGGGGAAACCGTGGTTTTTTCAAGAATTGGCTATAAAACGGTAGAAATACAAATACCCGATAAATTAGTTTCAGATAGATATACTTGGGTTCAAATCATGTCAGAAGATATTTATACGTTAAGTGAAGCTGTAATTATGCCATGGCCTAGTGCTGATCATTTCAAACAAGAATTTTTTGCTATTGACATTTCTAATGAGTTGCGGGAGAATGCTTTGGCCAATTTGGCCGACGAAAAAATGCGAGAAATCAGATATTCAGTACCCGTTGATGGACGTGAAACTACAAGTTTGGTCATCAGGCAACAAGCTCATGATTATGTTTATACAGGTCAATTAAGACCTCAAAACATTTTTAACCCCATAGCCTGGAAAAACTTTATTGATGCATGGAAAAGGGGAGATTTTAAAAGTAAAGAAAAAAAATAAGCGATATTGAATTTAATTTTTCACTACATGTTTTTTGTATGAAGAATTATTGTCATTCGTAAACTTTTGGTTATACCGTAATTTATACTTTTAGATTATAAATATTTGATTTTTTGTGTTTTAAGTTGTGATTTAAATGTTTTTTATACCTAGCTTTGTACCTTTAAAAGAGTATAAAACTTATAAAAAATCCTAAAAGTTTATCAATTAATAACCCAAAACATGAGAATGAAAAATCTTATTATCCTTTTTCTAACATTTAGTTTTTTGAATCTTACAAGTCAAGATACCATAGTTCATTGGAATTTCAATAATCAAAATCTAATAGCTAAAATCGGTCCTTACAATGGGACATTAAAAACAATTGGCCATACAAATTCGGGATGGGCTCAAGGGGTGTCTAACAATGTCAATGATAGGGCATGGATGATCTCTTCTTTCCCAAGCCAATCCTCTGCTTTTTCATCGGGCACTGCCGGTATTGAAATAAGAGTGGATAGTCGAGGTTATGAAGATCTAATCCTTTGTTTTGATCAATGGGCAGATAGTGATGCCTCACGGTGGGTACAAATAGATTATTCTCCTGATGGAGGAATATGTTGGCATCTGGCGGATTGGACAAATAAAGGCCAGCTTTCACCACATGGCCAGTTTTATTCTTTTTCTATTAATTTATCAACAATCGTTGAAGCCAACAATAATGAAGACTTTAGGATAAGAATTACCTCTATTTTTTCGCCATTCCCTTTTTATGAAGGTCCATCAGTATCTTATGACGCAAATTCAGCCTACATGAGAGCTAATGCCAATAGTGTTTATCAAGATCAATTGCAGCCTACTTTTAACAATGGATCTTATAATCCTAATGCAGCATGGAGATTTGATAATATAACTATCAAAGGCATTTCTATAGCTCCACTTTCAGTCAATTTAATAAATTTTGTTGTTGAACCTAAAAAGAATATGAATTTGGTTAGTTTCAAAACAGCTAAAGAAGTCAATAATGACTATTTTGAAATCCTTCGCAGTCATGATGGTATTTCATTCAAGTCATTAGATAGACTCAATGGAAAAGGTTCTTCGGAGATAGTGAATTATTATAATTACGAAGACTCAGAATTAGAATTTCCAATATACTTTTATAAAATTAAACAAATTGATTTCGATGGGCAATATGAATATTCTCATGTCTTAAAAGTCGAAAACAAATCTTTGGATTATTATTCTCGTATTTTTCCTTCAATTGTGAGTGATAGAGTAGAAATAATAAACGAATGGGATAATTATACAATAGAAATTACAGATATGAGTGGTAGGCACATACAAAAACATGAGAATTTACACGGTAGGAGTTCAATAGATGTGAGCACTCTCTCAAATGGAACATATATTCTAAAGATTGTACGGGGCGAATACTCAGAATTATTTAAGATCATTAAACCTTAAACTTTTTGAATATTTTATACTTTAATCTTCAAGAAATAGATACTTTTAACTTTATACCTAAATATCTAAAAATAAAATCTTGAAAGTATAAATGATAAAATCTAAGTTGATACTAAATTTAATAAAAATCCATATAAATATTGTAACAAAAATGCTGCAAAAAACTATTAATAGCCTTATCTTTGCGGCGTTTTTACAATTTTATAAATACAATTCATTAAAATAGTATAAAGTTTATGGCTAATAAAGGACAAATTAAGCAAATAATCGGGCCGGTTGTCGATGTAAGTTTTGCGGGTGAAGGTAGTAATTTACCTGAGATATTGAACGCTCTCAGTATAAAAAGACCCAATGGCGAAACACTTATCCTTGAAGTACAACAACATTTAGGAGAAGATAGTGTAAGAGCTATATCAATGGACTCAACAGATGGTCTCACAAGAGGAATGGATGTTATAGATATGGGTGAACCTATCAGTATGCCTGTTGGAGATCAAATCAAAGGTAGAGTATTCAACGTGGTAGGAGAGCCAATAGATGGCTTACCTTCATTAGATAGAACTAAAACTTACAGTATTCACAATAAGCCACCAAGATTTGAAGACTTGTCCACTGAAACTGAAGTGCTTTATACAGGTATTAAGGTAATTGATCTTATCGAACCGTATTCTAAAGGAGGTAAAATTGGTCTTTTTGGAGGTGCGGGAGTTGGTAAAACAGTATTGATTCAGGAACTTATTAATAACATCGCAAAAGGATACGATGGTATTTCAGTTTTTGCTGGAGTAGGAGAGAGAACAAGAGAAGGTAATGATTTGATGCGAGAAATGCTTGAATCAGGTATCATAAATTATGGAGAGCAGTTCATGCACTCTATGGAAGAAGGCGGTTGGGATTTATCAAAAGTTTCTACCGAAAAGTTGAAGGAATCAAAAGCTACTTTCGTTTTTGGTCAGATGAACGAGCCACCAGGAGCACGTGCTAGAGTAGCACTTTCTGGACTTACACTTGCAGAATACTATAGAGATGGTGATTTAAGTGACCCCAATGGAGGAAAAGATATTCTTTTCTTTATCGACAATATCTTTAGATTTACACAAGCGGGATCTGAAGTTTCAGCACTTTTGGGACGTATGCCTTCAGCAGTAGGATACCAACCTACTTTGGCTACAGAGATGGGTTTGATGCAAGAAAGGATTACCTCAACTAAAAGAGGTTCAATTACATCTGTTCAAGCTGTATATGTACCTGCCGATGACTTGACAGACCCTGCTCCTGCCACCACATTTGCGCACTTAGATGCAACAACTGTATTGAGTAGAAAAATTGCTTCTTTAGGTATCTATCCTGCCGTTGACCCGTTGGATTCAACTTCTAGAATTCTTGACCCTGCCATCATTGGTGAAGAGCACTATAACTGTGCACAAAAAGTTAAGATGATACTTCAAAGATACAACGAACTTCAGGATATTATTGCCATTTTGGGTATGGAAGAATTGTCAGAAGAAGACAAACTTGTAGTTTTTAGAGCAAGAAAAGTTCAAAGGTTTTTGTCGCAGCCTTTCCACGTAGCAGAGCAATTTACAGGTATTCCAGGAGTACTCGTTCCCATTGAAGACACTATCAAAGGGTTCAACATGATAATGAATGGGGACTTAGACAAATATCCAGAGGCGGCTTTTAATCTTAAAGGTAAAATAGAAGATGTCATCACCGCTGGAGAAAAAATGTTGGCTGAAGCTATTGCATAATATTTTATTAAACTGTTATAAACACCGTCAATGAATTTAGTCGTTTTAACGCCAGAAAAAGAAATTTTTAAAGGAGAAGTCTCAGCTGTAAAAGTACCTGGAACTGGTGGTCAGTTTGAAATACTAAGCAATCACGCTCCTATAGTTGCCGCATTGGAAAAAGGAGAGGTGAGAGTAACTGAGAGCTCTGGTTCAAAAATTACTTTTAATATACTAAAGGGTTTTGTGGAAGTCATTAAAAATGATGTTGCGCTCTTAGTTCAAGAAGATATAAAAGGTAAATAAGATTTATTTATCCGCAGGCATAAAAAGAATGTCAGTTTCCATGTGTGAAATTGGCATTTTTTTTTGGCTATAACACTCTATGATATTCTTTCTAATATAGTTTCACTAAGTGCATCAGCAGATGGCAATGAAATAGCCTAGTCCTAATAAGATATTAATACACAATGGGCTTAAATGCTTTTGTATTGGAGTGATATCAATTGATTTTATATCAATAAAAATCAAAATTTTAAAAAATTAATTTAGAGGAGTTCATAAAACCTTTTTCTTTTCAAAAAAAGTTTATCATGTTGTACATATTACGTGACTGCAATGACGGCCAAAAAGTGTCCTAAATATCATAGAGACTACACCTGCGGAACTTATTGATATTTATTTTAGTCTTCTACATTGAGCAATTTTTTACTACAACAAGAGTTGGCTCGAATTCCTTCTAGTCTTTGTTTTCGCGCTTGTTTTCCACAAAAAAATAGTTAAAAGGCGATTGTTCATGTTGTTGTTGCTTTAAGATTTCGAGCTGTTCGAGTTGTTGGCGTCTAATGATTTCGAGCTGCTCTTCATGACGTTGTTTTTTTGTTTTTTCAAATATATCTTGTGGCAAAAACAGCTCTTTTAACGAATTTTCATTGGCCCATGTAGGCGATATCTTATATTTTAATTCATCATTTTCAATAACGCCTTTGAGTACAAATGCGACTGTCATACCCACCAAAGCTCCAAATAAATGACTTTCCCATGATACACCTTCTTCCGATGGGAAAAGGCCCTCAACACTACCGCTATAGAGTATTAAGACAATGAGTGAAATAACTATCGACTTTGGATTTTTTTTAAAGATACCAAGCCAAAAAATAAATGAAATAAGCCCATAGACCATTCCGCTAGCACCGATGTGATAAGAAGGCCTCGCAAATAGCCATACCATAACTCCTGTTCCCAACATAATTGAGAAAAAAGCTTGCCCTGCCACTCTAGGATAGAATATTACTAAAATAGAGGTCAACACTAAAATTGGAAGTGCATTTGAAGCTAAATGTCCCCATGTACTGTGTATAAAATGAGAAGTTAATATCCCTATTAGTCCATCTATAGCTCTTGGATAATTGCCCCATTGGTGTAGGTAAGAGCCTGAAAAAGAGTCAATTAGTTCGAGTAGTCCCAAAACAATCACGAGCAATATGGGATACCTTATTTTTAAGACAAATTCCCATATTTCTTTTTTATTCACTTGGTGTATTTATTTAAGGTTATCTTATTATTATAAGAATTTTCTTCTTACTAATTTTACAAAAGTTGAAGCTTTTTTTATTCTATTTTCAGAATCCCACTTATATAAAGGAATCACATTTTTAATCAAATATTCTTTAGCCGCCTCGAAAGATGTTTGGTTGTTCAATACATCCAATACTTCATTGAAGTGAGTAGAATTATCACCAAAGAGTTCTTTTTGTGTAAAAAGTCGCTCATTTAAACCCATACCTTTCCTAATATCGTCTAGTCGGCTCATGCTGAGTTTGTCCGATAAATCATTTCCGGATTCTATTTTGAATATTTCACTTATAGACTCATTTGAAACCGAATCAGGAACTTTTGTAGCCGCCAAATTTATGTTTTCTACAGTCCGTATTTCACTTACGTGATCTGAAATGGGAACCGAAGCCACCTCTACTTCAACGATTTTTGTAATCACTTCTTCTTCAACAGGAGGTTTTATGGGTTCTGGCTCAGCAGTTTTAATTATGGGTTTGGGTAAAGAATTTAAAACTGAGTCAACATCTTTTTTTTGTGATGGGGAAGGTAGATCTTTATTAATTTGAGGGGTGGTGTCAATAATATTGTCATATAAATTTCTCACATAACTCAATAATAAATCTTTTTCTAAATTTGAAATTGAATTATCATCATCGATGGATTGCACTAAGTTAGAAATTTTAGCTAATTTTTTGATTATTACCTCTTTTATCATTTTTTGAACTATTATTTTTTGATAAACAAACTATATTTTGTTGATTTTATATCTTATACAAGACAACTATTGTACCAAAGTCAATAAACTGACATATTGACTTGTTTAACGACATTATAGCCTTAAAATTGTAAATAGTTTCCTATTATTAATGAAGTCTAGATATAAATCATGAAGAAATGACCTTTAAGAAACCTTGAAAATTGAAGTTTTATTCTTATTTAAATTGAATTAATGGCGCTAAATAGTGAGACTAATTTAATTGGACTACTTTTTTTTGAGTAGGTAGAAGATTTTTGTTATGTTTTGAACTAAATGTACAAAGCAGATGGGAGTTATAAGGATTACCGAAATTAATCGATGATTAAGCTAAAATACAAATTTCAGCCAAAAGCTATAATAGCCATTGAACAGAGAAAGGCAACCCTATGATGCATTCACAGAGTTGCCGAATATCTTAAATTGGTTTTAAGGATTCTTATGATTTTTTAAGAAATCTACCGACAGCATACTGACACTTACTCAATACCTCATAATTAAGGTTGTATGAGTGGTATTTGCCAGAAACTTCAACGTTGACTACGCCAGACATTCTTAATATTTTAAGATGTTGAGAAGTAATACTCTGTTCAAGATTTAAACTGTTATAGATTTTGTTAACGTTTATAGTTCCATTGTTATCTATAAACTCTAAAATCTTTAGCCTTAAGGGGTGAGCTACTGCTCTCATCAATTCCGACGCATACTGTAACTTAGCATTGTCGAAAGCTACTTTTGTACCTTTCATTTGTGTTTCTTATTTTAATATTTTAGACCTGGGTGCAAATATGAGAACATATTTTAATATGACAAAGAAATATTAGAATTTTTTTTAATTTATATTGAAAAAAAATAAATATTTACATTTTGTCATCAATTCGATGCTAAAATTATAAAATATTACACCATAAAGAGTTGATGATCACATTTTAAAGCTGTGTGGATAAAAGTAGGACTTTAACTGGTTAAGTCCTCAACTAATGTAGATATTTGCCCCAACCTTTCTTTGTTAAGTGAATAATAAATGAATTTACCTTGACGGTCAGTAGCTACTACTCCCGCTCTTCTAAGAATAGCCAAATGTTGAGAAGCTACACTTTGCTCCAAACGCAACTTGATATAGATATCAGTTACGGTCATTGATTCACCATTTTCGAGAATATCAATAATTCTCTGTCTCAATTTGTGATTCACTGCTCTTAATACAAGAACTGCCTTTCTCAAATCGGCATAATCAAGTTGGACTTCTGATCCACCTTTCTTTAAAATAACTGTTTCGTTTTTCTTATTTCTCATGCGAAATTTATTGTTAGTTCACGGAATATTCTAATAATAATTCAATAACCTTGCCAAAACATTATTTCCTGCCTAACTTTTTAAAAAAAATGTTTACATGATAATTAATTTCATATATAAATAACACATATTGTTCTAATAAAGTTTTTTATTTTAATAGTAATTTTATTAAATTAAAGTTAAATTTTTTATTTATAACTTTTGAGTGATATTTATTGAGAACACATTATGTAGTATTAATACATGTGATTTTTGTTTAAAATATAAAAATTGTTTATCCTATCCAAATATTGATAATTCATATATAGTATCCAAAACTTTTGTTTAGTTTTTTCATTTAGTTACTTGAATATTCAATCCTGTTTTTGCGATGGTTGATAGAATTTTTAAGGGCTTATTTTGATTATCTTTATTATTTGAGGTATTGCAAAATGGATTGAAATTATCGGACTTATCCTAAATGGGGCTTAACTTGAGATGATTGGTAATGTGAGTATGTTTTGATTATTTGAAGTTAAGCTTATTATTTTCTTATTAAGTAGATTATTAAATAACAATATAAATGAAGTTACATAATTTTGCATATGGGCATTGGTTAGAAGGTCAAGGCGACGGACAAACACTATTTGATGCGAGTACAGGTGATATAGTTGCAATAGCAGGAAGCGAGGGTATTGATTTTGGGGAAATGCTCCATTACGGTAGAAAAGTAGGTAATAAGAACCTTCGAAAAATGACGTTTCAGCAAAGAGGTAGAATGTTAAAGGCTCTCGCACTCCACCTGATGGAAAAAAAAGACCTATTTTACGAAATTTCATATAAAACAGGAGCAACAAAAGGAGATTCATGGATAGATATTGAAGGTGGAATCGGAAATCTTTTTGCCAATGCAAGTTTGAGACGTAAATTTCCCGACCTCCCGTATTATACTGAGGGAGAGCCTGCTGGATTAAGCAAAGAGGGAACATTTATAGGACATCATATTTTAGTCCCCAAAGAAGGGGTGGCTGTCCATATTAATGCCTTTAATTTTCCAGTGTGGGGTATGTTAGAGAAATGTGCAGTGAATTGGTTGGCGGGTATGCCTGCCATTGTAAAACCAGCTACCTTAACGTCATATCTTACAGAGGCTGTTGTTAAGGAAATCATTGCTTCCAACATTTTGCCTGAGGGAGCGCTCCAATTGATTTGTGGTAACGCAAGGACATTATTAGATTTTGTGGACTATCAAGATGTTGTTACTTTTACGGGTTCTGCAAGCACAGGCATAAAATTAAAATCACACCCTAATATTATCAATAATGCGGTACCATTCAACATGGAGGCCGACTCTCTCAACTGTATGGTTTTAGGAGAGGATGCAGCACCAGGTACTCCTGAGTTCGATTTGTTTATAAAAGAAATAAGGAAGGAAATGACTGTCAAGTGTGGACAGAAGTGTACTGCTGTGAGGCGAATGATGGTGCCAGAAACATATATTTTAGATGTAGAAAAAGCGCTAATTGATGCAATAAAGTCAACTGCAATAGGTGACCCTCGTACTAGTGGTGTCAGAATGGGTGCTTTAGCTGGAAAAGAACAAGTGGAGGAAGTCAAATCACAAGTCAAAACCTTACTTAACTCATCTGAAATAGTTTATGGTGATTTGGATGTATTTGACATTAGTCATGGGGATAAATCTAAGGGTTCTTTTTTAGCTCCAATTATACTGAAAAATAATAAGCCATTTGAAAATATGGACACACATGAAGTGGAAGCTTTTGGGCCCGTTTCCACAATTTTACCCTATAAAAACTTAGATGAAGCTATTGAATTGTCTCGAAAAGGGAGAGGGTCATTATGCAGCACCATTGTTACATCAAATGATGATATTGCTCGGGAATACGTTATACAAGCTGCCACACATCATGGACGGATTTTGGTACTCAATACAGAATCAGCAAAAGAAAGTACAGGCCATGGTTCTCCTATGCCGTTATTAGTTCATGGTGGGCCAGGTAGAGCTGGAGGAGGAGAAGAAATGGGTGGAATGCGTGGAGTGAAGCATTATATGCAAAGGTGTGCCATCCAAGGATCTCCAACTACTTTGTCTCATATCACCCAACAATATCAATACGGTGGTAAATACAAAGAAGACATCAAACATCCTTTTAAAAAATATTTTGAAGAATTAGAAATAGGAGAAACACTTATTACGCACAAACGTACCATTACTGATTCGGACATCGTCAATTTTGCCAATGTTTCTTGGGATCATTTTTATGCCCATACAGATGCAACTTCTTTGGATGGAACACCATTTACGCAGCGAGTAGCCCATGGTTATTTTGTACTTTCGGCGGCTGCTGGACTTTTTGTTGATGCAGCCAAAGGGCCAGTAATGCTTAATTATGGTTTAGATGAATGTAGATTTACCAAACCTGTTTATCCTGGCATGACCATTGGGGTGAGACTCACCGTCAAAGAAAAAATTGCACAAGAAAAGCGAGAAGATGAAGAATATCAAAAAGGAATAGTCAAATGGCTGGTAGATGTATATGATGAAATAGGTGAAACAGTAGCTATAGCTACAATTTTGACTATGGTGAAAATGAAAAACGAATATCAATAATTATTTAATATGCGTGCTTCAATAATTACCGTGGGTGACGAACTACTCATAGGTCAAGTAGTAGATACTAACTCAGCGTGGTTGGGACAGAAACTATCGGAGTTGGGAATAGCTGTCTCTAATAGATATGCTGTGGGCGATGACCATAAGGACATTGTCGAGGCAATGACCGTGGGCTTTAAGAATAGTGATATTATCTTTATCACCGGTGGTTTAGGTCCCACCAAAGACGACATTACCAAAAAGGCAATAGCTGATTTTCTAGGCGTAAAAATGTATTTTGACAAGAGTGTATGGGAACGTATTGTAAAAATATTTGACAAATTAGAAAGGCCAATATCTGAAAGCCACAAAGATCAATCATACATGCCTGAAGGCGTGAAATTGTTAAGAAATAGTATGGGTACAGCACCCGGTATGCTCTTTGAGTATCAAGGTAAATATATTATGTCATTGCCTGGTGTACCTTATGAAATGAAAGCTATTGTTGAAGAAGAAGCCCTTGAATGGCTCATGTCCTTAACGCCTATTAATATAGTGCATAAAACTCTTTTAACCAGTGGGGCAGGCGAAACGGTAATTGAGAATGCAATTGCGCACCTTGTTGAAAGCTTTCCCACAAATTTAAAAATTGCTTATTTGCCCAATTTAGGCTCAGTTAGAGTAAGGCTAACAATAAAGGATGAAAAACCTAAAGAAGAGTTGCTCTCAGAACTAAATAAATACTCTACCTTGTTGGAGGAATGCCTTTCAGAATATATTTTTGGATATGATGATACCTCCTTGGAAAATGAAATAAAAAAGTTGAGTGTAGATCTCAAAATTAAAGTAGCTACTGCTGAAAGCTGTACAGGTGGGGCCATTGCAGCCCGATTGGTACAAATTCCGGGTTCGTCACAGTATTTTAATGGTGGAATTATTGCTTACTCAGACGATATAAAGAATTACGTCCTTAATGTTCATTCATCTATATTGAATAATTTTGGAGCAGTAAGTGAAGAGACTGTAAAAGCAATGGTGGATGGTGTGTTGTGGGTGATGCATTCAGATGTTGCTGTGGCAATTTCTGGTATTGCTGGGCCTGATGGAGGTTCACCTACAAAACCTGTGGGAACAATATGGATATGTGTTGGTAATTCGTCCGATAAAGTCACTTTCCTATTGAAAGTGGGTAAATCGCGTGAAAAAAACATTGAAATTGCGACAAATTATGCATTATCACTTTTAAGAAAATTTATATATGATTTTTATATTCTAAAAAGTGATGACAAAAAGAATCATTTATCTTAAGTAAATAGTCTGTTGCAAATAGCCATAGATCAAGGTATTTTAACTTCATGGCATATACATATGGAAATGATAGAAAAGAAGTTTGATATAATTGGGGAAAGAGTTAGTAAAGGGACATAATTATAAAAATTACCTTAAGATAATAAATATTAACATAATTCATTTGATTTTTAAAAAGAAACCTTACCTTTGCCCCCGATTTTAAATTTGGGAAAAGTCCAAATTTCATAATTTGAAATTAGCCCGGGTGCTGAAACTGGTAGACAGGCATGTTTGAGGGGCATGTGTTCGCAAGGACGTGCGGGTTCAAGTCCCGCTCCGGGCACCCTCCATTTGTTAATCATATGAGATTTTCTTTTTATTCCAGCAAGGCTAAAACTGCAAATGAAGCTAACCAATGTTCTCCCGCATATCGTCCATCAGTTATTTTTGGTAATGTAGCTTCAATGAGATTGTTTGCTGATCTATTAAGGTATGTCAACTCAGGCAGAACATTTGCTATTCCATATAGACATTTGGCTGCTGAATAATTGTAACCATCTATATGTACAAGTTTTCCATCTTCACGATCTTTGACTTGTGCTGGCTTTAATTCAAAATCATGTGACCACAATACAGGTAAAAATTCTTTAAGCCATGTTTCATAATCTTTAGAATTCATGACTTTTGATATAAGAAAAGCTTCTTCCAAGCAAGATGAAATAAAATCGAAGCCACTTGGTTCCCAATTCAATGGACATTTTTTATCCTTAATAAAAAGCCTCAAGGACTCCTTTTTGATAAACTCTATAAGTTTTTTGTCTTCCACTGTTTTGGCATAATCATAGGCTAGATTAAGTCCATAAGCACTGTTAGTATGTTCTCCACTTCTTACTGGATAGGTTAAGTTAGGATAAAACTCATAATACTTATCTATAATATTATTACATAAAGGTTGAATCAAATTGTATTTATCTTTCCAAAAAGGATCTTTTTGTCCCTGTATATATAATTCTTCAGCCAATTTGAGTAACCATGCCCAGCCATAAGGACGTTCAAAACTTTTTTCTGAAATCCTATTAAAATAGTTTAGTTCAATTTCTATGTTTTTTTTTGTCCAATTTTTATCAAATAAATTTTTAATGTCTTTTGGTTCGTTAATTTCAGGAAAAGCTCTATGAAGTCTCAATATTGTCCAATGTCCATGTACCGATGAATGCCAATCAAAACAACCAAAAAAAATAGGGTGTAGTTCAGATGGAGTTCCTATTTCATTTTCAGTGGCTAAAACTTGATTGAGTTTATTAGGCCATTCTTTATGAAGACATTTTTGAGGCAGAGCAATGAGTAAAGAAGCTTGTTCTTTTGACAAATTCTTTTTTTGATGTAAAGTAGGGTTTACATTATTACATGATATGATATATATAATTATGAATAAGAAGATGGAAACTTTATACATTGGTGTCTTTTAGATACAAAAAAATGAAATTAATACTACAAAGTTAATAATAATTTAGAAATAAAAATACTTAAGTTTAAATCCATAAATGTAATTTTAAAAAAATAATTAAAAAAAATATTACAAAAAGTTTTAATATTATAAAAAATCGTAATATCTTTGCCCCCGAATGACCTAACAGAATCGCGCATTGTGTGATTTTGAGATAATAGAACCTTAAGAGTATAGTGCTTTGTACTATGCTATTATATTATTTTAATTATTTCAAAATGAGCGATTTACAATTAATATTTTATAAGGCTTTATTAAGTTTGTACATAGTTTTAGTCACTATGATATCACGCTATTTGTCATATGGTTCTCAATCCATATTCGCCAAAAAATATTATAAAAATAATCATACCATTTATCGTAACGATTATTTTCAACTCAGCAATTTATTATTCTCACACATAAATTTTCAATCTATGTTTTTCAGGCCATCCTCTAA
>CAZBCV010000014.1:0-1703 GCA_964490495.1 uncultured Aureispira sp.
TGCATACAATATTGAAGTAAGTGATTACATTCCAGTTGGATATAGTTTTGATGCAACTGCTAATCCTAATTGGACAGCTACTGGAAGCACAGCTACTACAGTAATTGCTGGACCATTGGCGCCTGAGACAAGTACAACAGTAACTATTTATTTGGTGTACCAACAAACCGACGGTGGCATAAGAGATTGGGTAAATTATGGTGAAATAACAGGTGCAGAAGATGTTGATGGAAACACTCCAGTGGATGCCGATAGTACTCCTGGCAGTGATTCTCCTACTGAAAGAGAAGTATTGCCGGGTGGTCCTAACGATGATGTAATCACAGGTGGTGGCCCATCAGTAGGACAAGACGAGGATGATCATGACCCTGCAGGTCCTTCATTCTATGACTTAGCTCTTAGAAAAACAACTGATGCAGTAGGACCATTTAGCTATGGACAGATTGTTAGATTTGATATTGAAGTATTGAATCAAGGTAATCTTCCGGTGAGAAATGTAAGAGTTATCGATTACATTCCTTCAGGATTTACTGGTAGTGCATTGGCTCAAAACTTCCCTACATGGACTTTTGGACCCACTAGTGCGACTACTATTATACCTACTACTATTCAGCCAGGTCAAAGTACAACTGTAAGTATTTATTTACAAATACAACCTACAAATGACTTTGTAACAGGATGGGACAATTATGCTGAGATCTTCAGATTTGAAGATTTAATGGGTGAAGATGTATCTAATCAAGACGTGGACAGCACACCTGATACAAATCCAACGAATGATGCAGGTGGACAACCTGATAGTCCAGCTGATGATTTTGTTGATGGTAACGGAACAGGAACACCTGGAGACGGAGCCCCATCAACTGATGAGGATGACCACGATCCTGAACGTATCGAGATCATTGATCTTGCACTTAGAAAGACATTAGTAACAGCAGGGCCTTATGCTTATGGTGACTTACTTCAGTTCAATATTGAGGTATTCAACCAAGGAAATGAGCCAATGCGTAATACACAAATCACAGATTATATCCCAGCAGGATATACATTCAGCGCAGGAGATAATCCAGGTTGGACAGCTGCAGGTGCAAATGCAACATATGTACTTGCAGGACCATTAGCACCAGCAACAAGTCAAATGATCAGTATCTATTTGAGAATACAGCAAACAACAGGTGGTGAAAAGCACTGGATCAATTATGCTGAAATCACTGATACATACAATAATGATTTAGAGCCTAGAAACGATTGGGATATTGATAGTAATCCAGGAAGTAATGGCACTGCTGAAAACGCAGTAGAGCCAGGAGATACAGCGGATGATAATATCACAAGCATGGACAAAGGTGGAGAAGAAGATGATCATGACCCAGCGGGCATTGAGATCTTTGACTTAGCATTATTTATGGTAAATGATACGGATATTCTCGAAAATTATGGCGATAATGTTCAGCAAACAATTACCGTAACAAACCAAGGAAGTATAGCTTCTGATGGATTTGATGTGACAGTTTATGTACCTGCGGGTTATACATTCAGTACAACTAATAATCCAGGATGGGTGGACAATGGTGATGGAACGGTAACGTTTGTATCTTCTGAATTTTTAGAGCCAGGAGAAACTGTACAATATACGTTAAATCTTACGGCAGTACCTACAAAAGAGGAAGACGGTTGGTTAGTGTATGCTGAAATCAGTAGGG
>CAZBCV010000014.1:1803-11301 GCA_964490495.1 uncultured Aureispira sp.
GAAGCACTAATCCACTTACAGATGAAGATGACCATGATCCTACAGTGATCAGAGTATATGATATGGCCTTGTATAAGCAATTGGTAACAACTGCACCATATCAATATGGAGATGTACATGAGTTTAGTGTTTGTGTAGTAAATCAAGGAAATCAAGATGTTTACAATCTTGAAGTAACAGATTATTTACCTACAGGATATACTTTTGACGCATCGATGAATACAGGATGGTCCGTATCAGGTGACAATTTGGTTAATGTAATAAGTGGACCAATAGAAGCTTGTGATACGGTATGTTTAGCGTTGTTCTTGAACTTTGAACAAACCACTGGTGGACGTAATAATTGGATTAATTACGCTGAAATCACAGAATTCCAAGATGTTGATGGCAATGTTTTAGAAGATGTGGATAGTACACCAGGAAGTGACGGACCAGATGAGAGAGACGTATATCCAGGAGATGATGCAGATGATGACATCGACAGTACAGACAAAGGTGGAGAAGAAGATGATCACGATCCAGCAGGACCAAAAGTCTTTGACTTAGCCTTGTACATGGTGAATGATACAGATATCTTAGGAGCATATGGTGATAATGTAGAGCAAACCATCTATGTGACCAATCAAGGAAATATAGCAAGTGATGGTTTTGATGTGACAGTATATGTGCCAGCAGGATATACATTCAGCACATCCAACAATCCGGGATGGGTGGATAATGGAGATGGTACTGTGACTTACGTTTCGACAGATATGTTAGCACCAGGAGCAACATTAGAATACACACTTAATCTTACAGCAGTACCTACAAAAGAGGAAGACGGTTGGTTAGTGTATGCTGAAATCAGTAGGGATAATTCAACTGATCCTAATGTTACTACCGACATAGATAGCCGACCAGACAACAATAGAGACAATGACTCAGGAGGAGCAGTTAATACTGATTCTGACAATGTTGTCACAGGTGTAGGTATTGATAGAAATGGTAACCCAACAGATGTGCCAGGAAGCACTAATCCACTTACAGATGAAGATGACCATGATCCTACAGTGATCAGAGTGTATGATATGGCATTGTACAAGTCATTGAAAACAGAAGGCCCTTACAGGTATGATCAAGTACTTGAATTCGACGTGTGCGTCGTCAATCAAGGTAACCAAATCATGACCAATGTAGGAGTTATAGATTACTTGCCACGAGGATTTGAATATGTTGCTGCCAACAATCCTGGAAGCCCATGGACAGTTGATGGTGATAATCTTGTAGCAACAATTGCTGGTCCTATCGGAGTTTGTGATACAGTATGTCTTCCAGTATTCTTGACAGTACGTCAGACTACAGGAGGAGAGAAGGACTGGATCAATTATGCTGAAATCACTGGTATGCAAGACGAAAGTGGAACACCACGTGATGATGTGGACAGTACACCTGGAAGTGATGGACCTGACGAAAGAGATGTGGAACCAGGAGATGATGCTGATGATGACATCGATAGTATAGATAAGGGTGGAGAGGAAGACGATCATGACCCTGCGGGAATAGAAATATTCGACTTAGCACAGCGCAAGACAACTGATGATTTAGGTCCTTTTAGATACAATGATGTGGTTAAATTTACTATAGAAGTATTTAACCAAGGAAGTATCCAAGCCAGTGGTATTACAGTTACAGATTATATCCCATGTGGATTTGATTACGAAACTAATAATAATTTATTGGGATGGACATACGATGCAACTTCAGGCAACGCTACAATTACTTTACCTGGTAGCTTGATACCTGGAAGTTCTACTACAGTTGATCTTTATTTGAGAGTAAGACCATGTCAACAAAGTACGAATGCATGGACAAATATCTCAGAAATATCAGATGCTGACAGTGACGATCCAAGATACCCAGATGCAGACGATATTGATAGTACACCTGATACTGATCCTGATAATGACGGGCCAGTTACAGATGATGAGGTAGAGGGCGATCCAAATGATCCAAACAATCCGGATGAAGACGATCATGATATCGAAAGAATCGAAGTTGTAGATTTAGCTCTTCGTAAAGTAGTAGCTACTGATGGTCCATACAGATATGGACAAGTACTTGATTTCGAAATTGAAGTATTCAATCAAGGAAATGTGACGATGACAAATATCGAACTAGTGGATTACATTCCAACAGGGTTTGAATATGATGCATCTATCAATCCAATATGGAGTGGTGCTGCACCACAAGTCTTTACAGTGATTCCTGGACCATTGGCTCCAGAAGCTAGTACGACAGTTACCATCAGATTGAAATTAGTTCAAACTAATGGAGGAGTAACCAACTATACCAATGTGGGTGAAATTTCAGATGCTAGAGATGAAGATGGCAATCCGCGCATAGACGCAGACAGCACACCTGATACTGATCCGAATAATGATCCTACGATTGACGATGAGATATTTGGAGATCCAAATGATCCTACTAATCCTAATGACGAAGATGACAATGACATTGCTGTTGTTGAAATCTTTGACCTTGCATTGCGTAAGACGCAAGAAACAGCGGGATTAAGTTTCTCATATGGTCAGAATGTGAATTATAGAGTGACGGTCTTTAATCAAGGTAATGTACCTGCGAGAGATATTCAAGTAGTGGATTACATTCCATGTGGCTTGTTGTTTGAGGCTTCAAATCCTATCAATATAGCCAATGGTTGGACTTATGATCCAATTACACGAATCGCTACTACAACTATACCAGGCGTATTAATGCCAGGAGAAAGTGTAAGCGTATTTATCGACAATAAAGTAGAGGCATGTTATGATGAACCTAATACAGCATGGACCAACTATGCTGAAATAGAAGAAGCCATTAATGACAATACTGGTGAGCCAGGCGAGGATATAGATAGTACTCCAGATAACGATCCAAATAATGATCCAGGAGGAGAACCTAACTCTCCAGATGATGATGAGATCAATGGAGATCCGAACAATCCTGACAATCCAGATGCACCTCAAGACGAAGACGATCACGATCCACATCAGATACAAGTATTTGATCTGGCTATACGTAAGATTGTTGACGATAGAGGACCTTACATGTTAGGTGAAACAGCTGTATTTAGAATTACTGTATTCAATCAAGGTAATGTACCAGCCACTAATGTAGTTGTCAATGATTATGTAAGACGTGGTTTTAGCTTTAATCCAGCTACAAACACAGGATGGTCATTAACTACACCAGCAGGTCCAGGTCCAAATGATTTTGGATTGTTGAATTACACTATAGGAAGTGTGATACTACCAGGAGATAGCTTGCAGTTAGTCTTAAATCTTGAAGTTCAAGTACCTGATGGCGGTAACGTATCAGTATTAGACTGGTGGAATTATGCTGAAATTGGAGCAGCTCAAGATACAGAAGGCAACAATAGAGATGATGATGCAGATAGTGTTTATAACAGTGACTCAGATCGTGAAAACGAAGTAGAGCCAGACGGACCATGGGATAATGTTATCGATGGTAGAGGACCTAACTTCAATGAAGATGAAGACGATCATGATGTAGAATATGTAATAGTTGTAGGAGGCTTAGGTGACACAGTTTGGAAAGATTTAGATGGTAATGGACTTCAAGATCCAGGTGAACCTGGTGTAGAAGGAGTTACAGCTACATTGACAGATTGTGAAGGTAATGTACTTCAAACCACAGTAACGGATGCCACAGGTTTCTATTTCTTCAACAATTTGATACCAGGCAATTATCAAGTGACATTTGACATCAGCGGATTAGCTCCTGGATGTGCATTCACATATCAAAATGTGGGTGACAATGATGAAGTTGATAGTGATGTCAATTTAGAAGGAGAAGGTCCTTGCGTATTTATCAATGGTGGTCAATATGACAGCACATACGATGCAGGTTTATTGATACTAGCAGCGATAGGAGACTTCGTATGGCATGACTTGAATGGTGATGGTCAACAAAATGTTGGTGAGCCAGGTATACCAGGAGTACAAGTTAACCTATACAAAGGTGACGGTAGCTACGTAGGTACCACATATACTGATGTTAATGGAAGATACTTGTTTGACTTCTTGTACCCAGGTGATTATTACTTAGAGTTCATAGATCCTGTAGGATTTGATAAAACATTTACCAACAGAGGTAGTGATGTCACAGATAGTGATGTGGACAATATGAATGGTCCACGAACTACTCAAACCACAACATTGAGCCCTGGTGAGCGCGACATGACATGGGACGCAGGATATTACAAGTGTATTCCAATCGGAGACTTAGTATGGTATGATATCAATAAGAACGACATGTGGGATTCTAACGAAAACGGTATCAATGGATTGAAAGTCAATCTTTGGAGAAACCACTTCGGAACATGGTTGATATGGGATCATACATTAACAGGACACAGACCAGGAACACCATCAGATGATGGATACTATAAGTTCTGTGCGCCTCCGGGAGAGTACTATGTAGAGATCATCATGCCTGCATTAGGATTAGTAAGAGCGAGACCATTTGTTGGTCCTGATAGAACTAAAGACAGTGATATCACCAATGCCAATGGCCCTACGACCACCAATAGGTTTACAGTGAGGTCAGGAGATGAGAGATGTGACATAGGTGCAGGATTCTATCCACAAGCTATGGCAGGTCAATTAGTATGGGTGGATGTCAATTCTAACGGTATTCAGGATGCAGATGAGCCAAGAGTAGAAGGTGTCATGGTACAAGCTGTAGAATTAGCCACGGGAGCTGTGGTGAATACGACTTATACAGATGCAGATGGTATCTATGAGTTGGATGGTTTAGAAAAACAAACTTACTTCTTGAGATTCCAACCCCCTGCGGGAATGTATCCTACGGTAGCAAGAGCTGGCGCGGACAATGTGGACAGTGACGTGGACGGAAGTAATGGACCTAACACGACAAGAGCGATAGCTTTTGAGCCTGCGATGGTCAATTACAATATCGACATGGGAGTTTCATTTGCACCACTACCAGTAGATTGGTTAGGCATCAATGCTAAGCGAGTCAATGAGACACACTTAGTGACATGGAGTGTAGCCAGTGAAATGAACGTGAGTCACTATGTGGTAGAGCGCAGAATGTCAACAGACAGAGAGTTTACACAAATACCTGGAGAAGTCAAAGCTCAAGGTAATGCAACACGTACAACACATTATGATTTAGTTGATGAAGATGTATCTAAATCTGGTGTGTATGTATATAGAGTGAAGCAGTACGATTATGACGGTAAGTTCACATATAGCCCATTGGCGAAAGTGAGCCACAACGGAGAGAATAGCATAGACATGTATCCAAACCCTGCAAGAAATGAGACAACAGTACAAGTGACATTGTCTGAAGACGCAGAAGTGAAGATAGAAATGTATGATGCTGCATCAAGACTTGTGAAAGTCATACAGACTGGAAGTTTACAGATAGCAGGTGATATGATCTACAAGGCAGAACTTGAAGATGTACCTGCAGGAGTTTACAATGTGTTGATCACCATAGATGGTGTGGTGACACAAAAGAAACTCATTAGAATAGAGTAATCTTTAGGAGATTATAAATGATGAGGGGCGATACTGCAAAGTGTCGCCCCTTTTTTTATAGTTTAGTTCTTATTAAACCCAAATAATGCAGTTGAACTTCTTTTAGCCAATCAATTGTCATGTGGGCAGAATAATCAAATTTTGATTTCCAAATGTAAATATTTACCATTTTTAAGAATTAATTCATTAACTTTGCAAAAAAATTGTGAGATGTTAGCCAGGAAATATCCATTAGGTAAGCAAGATTTCCCAAAATTAATAAGGGAGGGTTTTGTATATGTGGACAAAACCATGTATGCCCATGAAATGGCTGTTTTAGGTGGCTCATACTTTCTATCCAAACCCCGCCGTTTTGGTAAATCTTTGTTTTTAAGTACTCTCGAAAGTATATTTTTAGGGAAAAAGGAACTGTTTGAAGGTTTGTATATCCATGACAAATGGCAATTTGAAGAGTATCCGATTATTAAGATGTCTTTTAGCGAAATGCCTTATGAAAATAATCTTTTGTCAGAAGCCATCACAGAAAGATTGATGGAAATAGCCAATTTCTATCATGTTAAACTCCAAAAGAAAATCGTAAAATCTCAGTTTAAAGAGCTGATAGAGGCACTTCACAAAAAATTTGATAAAGATATAGTCATATTAATAGATGAGTATGAAAAGCCATTGATTGATTATTTAGATCAAGACAACATAAATCAAGCCTATACCAACCGAAAAATATTAAAGAGTTTTTATAGTATTTTAAAAGACGCCGAAAAGAAAATCAAACTCCTACTCATCACTGGTGTGAGCAAATTTAGCAAAGTAAGCATTTTTTCGGATTTGAATAATCTGACAGACTTATCTCTTGACCCGTCATACAATGAAATTTGTGGCATAAGTCAAAAAGAGCTGGAAGCAAATTTTGCAGAAGAATTGAAATTGTATGATAAAGAAAAAATCAAAGCATGGTATAATGGATATAAATGGGATATTAATGGTCAAACACTGTATAATCCTTACTCCATTCTCACATTTTTTAAAAACAAAGGAAAGTTCGAGAATTATTGGTACAGCACGGGCACACCGACATTTCTAATGAAAATGTGTAGGGAAAATCATATTTACAAATTTGAAGAAGTATATTTGAATAAAAATGATTTGAACAATTTTGATATTGAAAATTTAAAATTGGAACCCCTATTGTTTCAAACTGGATATCTCACTATTGTCGGAGAAAATCCTGTATTACGAAATTACAAACTTAGTTTCCCAAATTTAGAAGTGAAAGAATCTTATCTTTCAGGTTTGGCAGAAGCTTACATTCAATCAGACAGAATTAAAACGAGTAAGATATTGGAAGATCTTTTACAGTTTTTTCAATCTAAAGAGCCGGATTTGTTTAAAAGTGCAGTCAACCAAGCCTTCGCCCACATCCCCTACAGCCTATGGCAAAAAGAAAACGAACAATACTACCACGCTTTGGTACACCTCATATTTTCGCTTTTGGGCGTATATATATTCAGTGAAGTACAGACCCAAAAGGGTAGGACAGACAGCATTGTCATGTTCGAAAACGAAGTCTTCATCTTCGAGTTTAAACTCAACAAGTCTGCCGAAGAAGCCTTTTTTCAAATAGAGAACAGGGGCTACGCTGATAAATTTAAAGAAAGTGGAATGCCAACATATAAAATAGGCGTTAATTTTAGCAGCGAGAACAAAGAAGTAGAGGAAGTGGTAATAGAAAGAATATAAGTCAACAACTCACTTGATACAAACACACTTATTTTCCAACCTTTTTTGTTGACGATAAATGCCATTGTCAAAGCTATTCCAATATTATGACCATATCCTTTACAAGTAAAAATCATAAGGCCACAAAGAATTATGCTTCGGCATTAACCTTTAAAAGGCAGTTTTTATAAAAAACACTCCGAGGTTATAAAGAAACTTCGATCGTCGCAGTTTGCAACTGCGATGCGATATATTAAGCATTTGTAATGCTCAAACTACAATTTCGAAAAAAATGGTATTAACCCCTTGCTAGCCCAAGTTTGCAACATGTGCTTTTATCACCAATGATCTCAGAATACATCTCCAATGGTTTTAAACCCATTGAATAACGCCCGTTTCTCAAAGTTCTTGCTCTACACATAATAGACAATTCTACCTTCGATGTCAAAATCAAATCACCTTCGATCGTCGCAGTTTGCAACTGCGATGCGATATATTAAGCATTTGTAATGCTCAAACTACAATTTCGAAAAAAATGGTATTAACCCCTTGCTAGCCCAAGTTTGCAACATGTGCTTTTATCACCAATGATCTCAGAATACATCTCCAATGGTTTTAAACCCATTGAATAACGCCCGTTTCTCAAAGTTCTTGCTCTACACATAATAGACAATTCTACCTTCGATGTCAAAATCAAATCAATCAAAAAAATCAAAGTTCAGACAAAAAAGAAGTAATACCACCCACCGATTTTACAAAAACAATACTGCTCAACCTCAAAGAACGAAAGCTTCCCCCTCCTTTTTAAGCCTGCCTGCCGGCAAGGCAGGAGAGGGCAGACCTGCCTGCCAACGCTAGGCAGGCAAGGGTGGGTAAAAAAAACAGTTCAGACAAAAGAAACCTCTCTCTGCGGTCAGGAGACCGCCGGATACCATCCCCAAAGTCAGTTAATTCTTTTTCCAAAGAATTAACACATAAGACTTTGGGCAACGCAACGGAAAGTTCAGACAAAAAGGAGAATTTGGGAAAACTGAAAGATGTGATTTATTCAACAAACCCTATTTAGACTATATTATTTAGTGAGATATTCTAGAATACTCTTTGCTAATATGTTTAATTGACTGGCTGATGTTTAATCGGTAAGTAGGGTAGCACATTATCAACTTATCACTTCATAACAGGGGTCACTTTATAACCCTCTTTTCTCAACAGATGAATCACACCTTGTTGTCCAGCTAAATGACCAGCGCCAACAGCAAAAAAGGAGGGTGTTTTTTGTGACATTTCTACTATTTTGGGTATCCAGTTTTTGTTGCGTTGTGTGAGGAGTTTGTCTTCAAAGTTTTCAACGCCATCACTTTCAGAGGATATCAAATCCACCATACCGTTGATATTCTGGGTTACATAAAGTTGGATAAGCTTTTCCATTTCCTCATTGGTTTCCTCAGATGAATTTTTGACAGCGTCAACCAGCATTTTCGCTTGAGCCTCGTAGGGTATTTCATCAAACAAACTTATTTGAAAATCTATCGTCTCTAGTCCTTGGATTGTTTTTTTATTGGTCTTTGCCATTTCCATAAATTCTAATTCATAGGACTTAGTGTTGCCTCCTGAAAGGCTATTAGGGTCCATATTGGTTTGGGCAAATACACTCAAAAACATAGGCTTTATGCGCTCCAACATAAACATAGGCAAACCAGATTTTGTAAAATGCTCACTGACTAAGTTATAATCGGAAGGTGAGAGCAAATCTTTAATAGTCATGTCATTGGCCATGAATATTTTGTTCATCATGCCCATCATATTAGACATATCAGACATCTCGTCCATATTTATTTCAAAAACCATTTGTTGGGTCTGCTCAATAGCCGATAGGGTGCCTTGAGGCAAAAAATAGTGTTCTGCATCTATGAGGTGCATGGTGCCAAAAATGTAACTTGGTTTTTGGATGTCTTTGCCTTCTATTTTCCAAAGCAAGGCATTCTCTACCTTTAGTTCACTTTTAGATTGAGGTTTTGTGCTTTTGCAGGCCATAAAAGTTGTAAAAAGCATGGCTAGAACCCAGTACCTCAAAATGTTTAATTCTATTTTTTTATACTTCATCATTATATTTATATTTTTAATTTTTATCTATTTCTAATTTTTATTTTGTAGGATCTAAAACTCTAAATCTAAAATCAACAATCCTAAATCATCAATCTAAATTCCGCAATCTAAA
>CAZBCV010000014.1:11401-25876 GCA_964490495.1 uncultured Aureispira sp.
CAATCTAAAATCATCAATCCTAAATCATCAATCTAAATCATCAATCCCTTCTCACTTTACAAGAGCCTTTGCCTTTGGCACTCATAGAGCAAAACGCCTGTTGCCACTGATACATTGAGTGAATCAAAATCTGAACCCCCTTTTATCAATACATTGTAATCTGCAACTTGATATATTTTTGGATGTAAACCTTTGTCTTCCGAGCCCATAATCAATGCGGTAGGTTGGCTCAAATCAATGTCATTTGGACGTAAATCTCCCTTAAGACTTGTGGCTATAATCTGTACACCCGCAGCTTGTAAATCACCTATAAGATTAAATATACTATTGGCTCTGGCTACGGGTATCTTGAGAATAGCCCCCGACGATGCTTTAACGGTTTCTTCATTGATACGTCCTGTGAAAGTACCGCTTATGATCAGCCCATTGGCACCAAAAAAATAAGCACTCCTTGCAATAGCACCCATATTTCTTACATCGGTGACACTATCTAAGATCACGAATAATGGAGCCCGCCCTGACTCAAAAGCAGCAGCAATCATTTCATTGTGGTCAATGTATCGGATGGGGGAAGTAAAAGCTACTACGCCTTGATGAACATTGCCCTTAGCTAATTCATTAAGTTTTATTTCCGGCACTTTAGAGAGGGGAATGTTTTTGTCTTTACATAAATGACGCAATTGGGTTTCAACCTCACCTCTCAATGATTGTAAAACAAATATTTTTTCAATTTCGATGCCCGATTCAAAGGCTTCGACAACCGAATTTTTACCATAAATTACTTGGGACATAGGCAATTGTAAAAATTATTTTTTGTCAGATTAAACAGAATTCCGTAATAAACGTTTGTGGATTTATAAAGTTTTTATTTAACTTTGAGCTTTCAAAAAATAATTTTTTCAACATCACCTTTTAAAATCAAAAACAAATGATTAGATTTTTATTTTTCATTTTGTCAATTATGGTATTATTTCCTTTGTGGTCTCAAAACTCACATTTGGAAATAGCCTTAAAAAACATAGAAGCCCATGCTGAAAAGTGGGAATTGACAGATTCTGACTATAAAGATATGATGGTCAGTTCTATCATTACTACTCCAAAAGGAATCACCTATCTCTATCTCAATCAAGCTTATGAAGGCATTACAATAAGAAATGCTATGATGACAACCATTATTAAAGATGGAAAAGTTGTCTCTGATATGCACAACATGGAAAAAGATGTGGCCAAAAGAATTAATAGTACGTCGGCTAAATTGGATGCTCCAGCAGCTATATTATCTTCTGCAAAACATTTAGGTGTAAATGTTCGCCAAAAGCCTACAATTGGCACAAGAACTGACACTGGAAAATTAAGATATTCTTTACCAGAATTGTCTAAATCGGATATTTCTGCAGAACTCAAGTATGAAGTCGTAGGTGAAAGATTGGTATTAGTTTGGAATCTTCACATTGATATGAAAGACAATGCTGATTTTTGGGATTTGAATATTGATGCCAATACGGGTGAATTTGTTTCTAAAGATAATTTAACCATCTATTGCCAACACCAACACGAAGCATTTGCAAATCATGACAACTGTAATATACGTACTTTTCGTAAATTGAGTGACAACAAAGCCTCCTCTACCCAGATATTGGGGGGCGGAACGGCAACATATAATGTATATAAATTACCTACTGAAAGTCCTCGACATGGCGAAAGAGAATTTGCCACGGATCAAGAATACCCAGATGCGTCACCTTTTGGATGGCATGCCACAGGAAGTAATGGAAATGAAAAATATAATATCACAAGAGGTAACAACGTCTATGCCTATGAAGATAAAAACGATGATGATGATAGTGATGGCGACGAACCAGATGGCGGTGAAAATTTATCTTTTGATTTTCCCATGGATTTGAATCAAGATCCAAGACAAAGTAATCATGCAGCCGTTACCAATTTGTTTTATATGGTGAATATGATGCACGACATCACGTACAAACTCGGATTTGATGAAGCTTTTGGTAATTTTCAACAAACCAACTACTCTGGTCAAGGAGAAGGCAATGATTATGTTTTGGCACAAGCTTTTGATGGCATTACACTGCATGAGACCAGTCCAGACCCTAACAATCCAAAAATAAATAATGCCAACTTTGCGACTCCTCCTGATGGGTTCAATGGTAGAATGCAAATGTACTTTTGGGAAAACAATGGTGGTGCGTTAAGTATAGATAGTCCTGAATCCATCAGTGGTTTCATAGAATATGGTACAGCTCAATTTGGAAGACCCATTCCCAACATGGATGAAACTCCAGTCACTGGAAAAATTGTTTTTGCTAGAACAAGTGGCCCAAGACCGACAGAACTATGTGGGGACGCCACAAATGGAGACGCTCTAAGAGGAAATATTGCACTTATAGATAGAGGTACTTGTCAATTTGGCGAAAAAGTATGGCGTGCGCAACAAGCAGGAGCCATCGCTGCCATAATATGCAATATTGCAGGTGTTGATGGAGGCGATGGAGAAAGAGTGGGTGGCATGGCAGCAGGTAATTTTGGAGACAGAGTATTGATACAATCTGCTTTTCTTAAAAAATCTGATTGTGACAAAATTAGAGTGGAAATCGAAGCAGGAAGAGATGTATTTATGACATTTCAAGAAAGAGGACGCATGGGAGCTAGATATTTTGATGGCTCATTGGACAATGGAATCATCGCTCACGAATTTGGACATGGAATTTCCAATAGATTAACTGGAGGTCCAGCAGCAGCAGGATGTCTCGGCAATGACGAGCAAATGGGCGAAGGCTGGTCGGATTACTACACCCTCATTACCACACACAAACCTGGTGATACAGGTGCAGATAGACGTGGGATAGGGACTTTTGCTGTTGGTCAATCCCTTGAAGGTAGAGGTATCAGGCGCTTTCCGTACTCAAATGATATGCGCATCAATCCACAAACTTTTGATGATATCAAAGGCACGACGGCGCCACATCCTCTAGGAGAAATATGGGCAGGTGCGCTATGGGATATGTACTGGGCTTTTGTGGACAAATATGGTTATGACCCCGACTGGAATAATCAAGAGTCAGGTAACTTTAGAGCCAACTTTTTAGTCATGGAAGGTATGAAAATGCAGCCATGCAGACCAGGATTTATTCAAGGTAGAAATGCTATTTTTAAAGCTGACGAAGTCCACTACAATGGTGAAAACGCTTGTCTTCTATGGGAAATTTTTGCCCGAAGAGGTTTAGGTTTCTTCGCAGAGGGTGGATTGACCACAGACCGCAATGATGGTAAAGAAGATTTCGAACCCTTTCCTTTGTGTATAGAAAAACTCAAAATCTCTAAAAAGGCTGATGCTAGTGTCAATCCCGGTCAAGCCATCGATATAGAAATAAAAGCGGTCAATCACATTCCTGCCACTCAAAGCGGTGTTGTAATCACAGATGAACTTCCATCAGGTATGTCATACATTGCTGGATCTTCCAATATAGAACCCAAAATCCAAGGTGATTTACTTATTTTTGAAATTGGAGATATGGATTACGAACAAGAAATTACAATCAAATTCAAAACAAAATCTAGCCCCAATAATCTCTCAATTACTCTAGAGTCAGACAATTTTGATGATGGAAACAATGAATGGGAAATAGACTCTGAAACTGGCAATGAGTTTTGGGCTATTACCGAATCACTTTATAAAAGCCCTGAAGCTTCGTATAGTATTTATGCTATGGACGGTGACATGAACGCTTCCCTTATTACCATACCTTATGAGGTAACTGGTCAAAATCCAGCTATAAAATTTTCTCAAAGGTACAACACTCAAGTAGGTATTGACGGAGGATTTATTGAAATTTCAGAAAATGGCGGTCCTTATCAAATGATTTCTAATGATAAATTTATTAGAAACGGATACAGCCAACCTCTAGCCTATGCTACTTTGGCACGTGTAGGTGTTAGTGTTTTCTCAGGAACTTCACCAGGCGATTGGAGTAATTTTAATCCCAATGACCCATGGATAGATTCTTATATTGACTTATCAGATTATAAAGGAAAGACCATTAATATCCGATTCAGTTATGTAGGGACTACTGTTGAAGGCGGAACAGAAATCTCTACGCCTCTTAGGGGCTGGTACATTGATGATTTCGAACTTTTAGATCTTTACAAATATGAATCAGAGGCATGTATTTCTGCTAATAGCGGCGACAAAACATGTACAGAAGCTATTGAGACATTGGTCAATAGTGGTAAATTTTCAAATTTAGATATTATAGATAATTTTTTTGAAACGAAAATTTTACCCAATCCAGCAAGTGACTATTTTGTTTTGGCTGCAAGTGCTCCATATGCCACAAATGCCAAATTAAATGTTTCAACTATTGATGGTCGAGTAATAATGACGGAGGATTTATCCTTGAATCAAGATATAAAATATAAGTCATTTGACATATCTTCTTGGCATTCAGGAATATATTTAGTCACTCTTGTTCAGGGCGACCATGTGTCCACTTATAAATTAGTTAAAAACTAATTCAAGTCCTTTTTTTCAACACTTATCTAGAGTATGTTGAACTTGAAAACCACGGAATTTACCTTTTTTAAAACGGAGGAATTTCGTGGTTTTTTTTTGATATTTATGTCCAATAAGTCTCATAGAATATCATAATGAAATCCAAAAAGCTAACCTACCTTCATTTCTTCTCTCATTTGTACCTGCTTGAATAAGACCGACAGTCAAGAAGTTGAAATCATGTCTTTAGGTGAGAAATTATAGTATATTTTAACGAGCTAAATGCAATGTAAATGTTTGACTTTTATGGCATTTTGGATTGGAATAATTGCCTTCATTTCAATGGGCAGTCAGGGATTTTCTAAAGGTTTATTTGGTTTTAACCAACAAAAAAAGCCATCCTCAATGAGAATGGCATGATAGGTTGGTTTAACAAGTACAGGTGTCTATTATCTACAAATAATAAAGCAAATACCATGCCACATATTATAAGAAATCATAATGTTTAAAAATGATTTATTTCAGTAAGTTTTATTTCATGAGGATTTTCTGCCTATACAAAGTTTAAATCCTCAAAATTCAAACATTGCAAAAAGCCGAAAGAATATTTTCATTCTTTCGGCTTTTGTGTGTTAACTTTTAAAAATTTTACTAAAACGTATATCCATAACCCACATGGACACCAAAACTTTTATTGCGTAGGTCTAAGTCCACAATTGGATTATTGAGCATTGTGCTTATAGCGTGATTATATCTTACATCTCCAAAAATTTTACCATTTCCAGCCTTTATCTCTCCTCCTATACCTACAGTGCCTGATAACTCCCATCGTCTAAAAATGTCATTTGATAAATTAAACTCTTGTCCAGGAATATTAAAATCAATGATTGCTCTCACGATGGGTCTAGCGATAGCATCGGTAGAGTAAGATACCGTCGGACCTAATATAGCATACACTTTTGCCACATCATTTCCGATACTGTATTTCACCAATAAAGGAGCTTCCATAGTATTAAGTCTTACGCGAGCGCCTATACCTGCGGAAATGCCTGTATTTATGCCTAGAGCTGATAAATCACCTATAAATCTAAATCCTTTTTGAGTGTAATTTAATTCTGGTCTAAAAGAAAAACCATTTAACATATTTATTTCAGACCATACTCCTACTGTAAATCCTGAATTTGTTCTGATGTCAGGAAGAAGATCACCAATGGGGCCTGCAACAGTTGCGTCAGCCACATTTATACCAGTTTTTACACCAATGGTCATTTGTGCTGAAGAATATGAGACCATAGTAATAACAAAAAGAACTATTAAATGACTTTTGAAAATTCTCATGATATTTGATTTAAAAAGTTTGAAAAAATATTAATTACAATGTGAATACGAGTATGCCATTCAATAGATAGTTAAAAAAAGATTAAATCTAAAGTCATTAATATTTTAAATTTTGCAACATTATTTAAAATAAAGAGTTTGGGATAGAATTTTATCAAATAATTTATCTACTTTTGCCCATTATTTAAAACTTTGATATGAGTGTTTTAGACGTTGCTAGAGTCATCATTTATAGATTTCATGAGAAAGGATTAGAAATTTTTCTAATCAACAATGATATGAAAGAGGATGAAGAAGTATGGAATCTGCCCCAAGGATTTGCCGAAAAACTTAAAAATTCTAGCTGTTTCAAAAATGTGATTAGTTTAGATGAAGATAATGGTGAAAATAATGTAAACCGAATAAAAACAGTTGCCATTGAGGGGGATTGGCATGATATTCCTTCTATAAGAGGCATGCTCAAACACGATCTCAAATTAGTCAAACACATCGTCAAAGAAAAATTACCCGGTAGTGAAAAAGGCGCTTTTTTTGCTATCAAAGAGGCATTCAAAAAAGTATTACCTCAAGAATATGATGCTCTTAAGGAACTCAAAGATATACTTTTTGACAAAAATTCTGTGACAAATATTTAAAATTAATTGGCTTCAATGTCTATTGACTCTTCTACTATCAAAACCACAGCGTTGGTTCTTCCCCAAAAGTTTAGTGTCTATCATGGAAAAGTGAGAGATGTGTATGATTTTGGAAATAAAATAGCTCTAGTAGCTACTGATAGAATTTCTGCTTTTGATCATATCCTTCCCAAAGCCATACCCTACAAAGGACAAGTACTCAATCAAATTGCAAAACATTTTCTTGAAAACACCCAAGATGTAGTCCCCAATTGGTTAGAAGGCAGTCCTGATCCTAATGTATCAGTAGGTAAAAAGGCAGAATCCATCAAAATAGAAATGGTCATTAGGGGCTATTTGGCAGGTCATGCATGGCGTGAATATATGCAGGGGAAAAGAACAGTCTGTGGAGCCTCACTACCTGATGGTTTGAAAGAAAATGATAAGTTGCCACATCCTATCATCACGCCCACAACAAAAGCCGACGAAGGCCATGATACAGATATTTCGGCTGAAGATATATTAAAACAACAAATTGTAACTCCTGAAATATGGGCAACTCTCGTTGAATATACTCATAAACTCTATAATAAAGGCACTCAAATGGCTGCCGAAAGAGGATTGATACTAGTAGATACTAAATATGAATTTGGAATATATGAAGGAAAAGTCATATTAATAGATGAAGTACATACTCCAGATAGTTCAAGGTATTTTTATGCCGAGGGCTATGCAGAACGTCAATCTAAAGGAGAAAAACAACCCCAACTTTCCAAAGAGTTTGTGCGTGAATGGCTTATTAGCAACGGATTTCAAGGGTTGGAAGGCCAGATAATGCCTGACATGCCTGATGAATTTGTTTGGGAAATTTCTGAGAGGTATATCCATCTCTATGAACTCATCTCTGGCCAAAAGTTCATAAAAGCGGACGTACAAAATATGAGTGACAGAATTGAAAGAGCTGTTAAAGAATATTTGACAAAATAAAACTCAATAATATTTAATTTTTTAATGTATTTTTACTGATTTTTACCCAACATCACCCGATTTGTGTAAAGAAAAGTTTGGCTAATCTTTATAGACTTACCTTACGAACTTTAGTTTGTAGTCGGCCTCTACATTACCCATTTTTATATTATTGAGCTTCTTCTGAATGAGTTTTTTCTTGAGAGGTTTAAGTTTCTCAACAAAAAGAATCCCTTCCAAGTGGTCATATTCATGCTGTATAACCCTAGCATTCAAACCTTCATAAATTTCATCGTGTGGCTCAAAGTTCTCGTCGAGGTATTGAATTCTAACTTTTTTCTGTCTTTCTACATCACCCCTAATATGTGGAATACTCAAGCAGCCTTCTTCATAGGCCCAAAAATCTCCTATTTCTTCAACCACTTTAGGATTGATAAATGTCTTTTTGATACCCTCACTTTTTTTCTCTTCATCCAATATCTGAATAGTGTCAACTAAAAATATTCTTACAGAAAGGCCTATTTGAGGCGCGGCCAATCCTATACCATGAGATGCATACATCGTTTCCCACATATCTTCTAAAAGAGTAGATAACTCAGGATAGTCAGAATTAATATCTTGCGCTACTTTTTTAAGCACGGGTTGGCCAAAAGCATAAATCGGTAATTTCATTTTGTCTCTATATATGTTTTAAGTATTTTTGTAATATGACCACTGCACTTATCTTGTCAGTCAGCGCTTTATCCTGTCTTTTTTTCTTTTTTATACCCATATCTAAAATGATATTTTTGGCTTGAAAAGAAGAATATTGTTCATCTGCAAAGTCGGTTTTAATGTTGGGCCACAATTGATTAGCCTTCTTAACAAATTTATCAATATCTGGTTTAATATGAGTAAAATTTCCATCTTTATGCACGGGCAAACCCACAACAATTTTTTCGACAGACTCTGTTATTATGTATTGACTCAAAAAGTCAAGCAAGTGAGGTGTTTCTATAGTATCTAATCCAGAAACAATAATTTGAAAAGGGTCTGTCACTGCAATACCACACCTTTTCAATCCAAAATCTATACACATTATTCTTGCCATAAGGGCAAAGATAGGTCTATTAATAATTTTATAATAAAAATACTTAAAAAAAACTGCATTTAAAGACGGTGGCTTCAAAATAATGTATGAAAAAAGTGGTTCTACTACTATTTTAATGGAAAATGGTAGTAGAACCTTTTTCTTAATTTCTTTTAATCTTACATAATTAAGATAATATCCATTTTTTACATAAATCATTGATAAACAGTATAAAAACAAAAAACCCTTAATCAATTAAGACTAAGGGTTTTTTAAATGGGTGGGCCCACCAGGACTTGAACCTGGGACCACCTGATTATGAGTCAGGTGCTCTAACCAACTGAGCTATAGGCCCTATTTATTTTGGAAATCACATTATATTTGTTTTTTCTTACACATCAGCAAGAAATTCCAACTGTGATTTTTTAAAATCGGACGCAAAGGTAATAGATATTTTATTAATACTATATATTTTGATTAAGATTTTTTTGTGTTTGAGTATTTTTTTTATTTTTCATCTCAAGTTACTTATTTTTTGTACTTTTGTCATCATTTTCTATCATCTTAAACCCATATACTAAAACATGAAACATTTTTTTGTACTCACATTGTTATTTATTTTAGGGTCTTGTACGTCTCAAAATCAATTTATTGACATAAAAACCTCCCAAAAAATAATGACGCCTGAACTCCTTTGGGAAGTAAAAAGACTCTCTCCCATAGGATTATCTGACGACAATGTTTATATATTGTACAGGGCAACCACACCCAACATTGAAGAAAATGGATTTAATAGCAAGACTTGGGCTACCCACATTCTTAATGGTACAACCCTTGAAATAGACGATATAAAAAAATACAGAAAAGACCCAAAAATTTCTCCAGACGGCGCCTATAGAGTTATAGATAAGCCTACTAAAGTGCATCCTATAACGGGCACCGACTTCTATCCAAATTATACTAAGACCTCAGCTCAAATATACATGGACTTAGACCATAGGCATTGGGACAAATGGAATGACGGCACATATAACCACCTTTACTTTGGAAAAAGCACCGATGCGGATTCTACTTTTGTTGATATCATGGCCAATGAACCCTACAATTGTCCTCAAAAACCATTTGGCGGAAGCGAAGACTACACTTGGAGTCCGGATAGCAAAAACATAATATATGTGAGCAAAAAATTGGCCGGTACATCCTCAGTTATAAGTACCAATACCGATTTGTACAAATACAATGTCTTAGACCAAAGAACTTATAATATCACGCAGGGCAATATGGGCTATGATGACCATCCTTCCTATTCTACAAATGGTGATTTGGCATGGCTGAGCATGGCTACTGATGGCTATGAGGCCGACAAGCGGGACATTAAAGTCATGTCTCCTGAGGGAATAGTCCAAAATTTAACAGCATCATGGGATGAAACTGTTTTGGAATACAAATGGGCCAATGATGGAAAATCTCTTTACTTTATAGCTGCTGTAGATGGAACTCAACAAATATTTCAAGTCAATTACCCAGGAAAAACGCGTATAGCTCCCGTCGTCAATCCACTGACAAAAGGGATTTGGAACGTCAATAGCTTAATAGGTCAGATAGGCGATGAACTTATAGTGACACGTGGCAGTATCAATAGAGCCGTTGAAATTTTTAGCTACAATACGCGTTCAGAACAATGGAAACAAATCACTCAAGTCAACACCGAATTATATAAAAACGTAGCAGAATCATATACTGAAAGAAGATATGTGACCACAACCGATGGCAAAAAAATGCTGGTTTGGGTGGTGTATCCCCCTGATTTTGACAAAAACAAAAAATATCCTACACTTCTATATTGTCAAGGTGGACCTCAATCTCCACTCACTCAATTCTATTCTTTCAGATGGAACCTACATCTCATGGCCAGTCAAGGTTATATAGTGGTAGCTCCCAATCGCAGAGGAATGCCCGGGCATGGTGTGGAATGGAATCAACAGATAAGTCAGGACTATGGTGGTCAAAATATTCAAGATTATCTTTCCGCCATCGACGATGTAGCCAAGGAACCCTATGTTGACAAAAGCAAGTTAGGCGCTGTTGGGGCCAGTTATGGAGGTTATTCCGTGTTCTTTTTGGCAGGAAATCATAACAAAAGATTCAAAACTTTCATATCACACTGTGGCATTTTTAATACCCAAAGTATGTATGGCAGTACCGAGGAGATGTTTTTTGTTAATCATGATTTTGGCGGCCCTTACTGGCAAAACCCTGATCATCCTACCTACAATGAATTCAACCCAGCTCATCATGTCAGCAAATGGGACTCACCTATCCTTATCATACAAGGCGGCAAAGACTATCGAGTACCCAAAGGACAAGCTTTAGAAGCCTATACTGCCGCCCAAATGAAAGGATTGAAAAGCAAATTATTGTACTTTCCTGATGAAAACCATTGGATCATGCAGCCTCAAAATGGTTTAGTGTGGCAAAAAGAATTTTTTACATGGTTGGGCGAAACGCTCAATAATTAATTAAATCCAGCTTGAACAGTGTAGATGACTAAAGAAAAGTGGGGCCTTTTAGCAGGGCCATTGGCCTTCATTATTATTATGTATTGGATCGAGATAGAAGGGCTGGACTCCAAGGCTCAAGCAGTTTTGGCATCGTCGGCCTGGATAGCTATATGGTGGATTACCGAAGCCATCTCTATAGCAGCCACAGCACTACTTCCACTGATTCTTTTCCCCCTCACAGGCGCCATGAGCATTAAAGCTGCGTCGTCACCCTATGGACATCCTTTTGTATTTTTGTATTTGGGAGGATTTATCATTGCTATTGGTATAGAAAAATATCATCTTCACAAACGCATAGCTATGATGATAATAAAGTTCATAGGTTCAAACGTCAAAATGATCATCATGGGCTTTATGATTGCAACAGCCTTTCTGTCCATGTGGATCTCTAATACAGCAACAGCTGTCATGCTACTTCCTGTGGGAATGGCCATTGTTCTTCAGCTCAAAGACGATCCATCCACTCCAGAAAACGAAACCCAAATGTTTGGCCAGGCATTAATGTTGGCTATCGCTTACAGTGCATCCATTGGTGGTATGGCTACGCTCATAGGCACACCGCCCAATTTAGTATTAGCTGGTGTTGTCAAAGAAACATTGGGAGAAACTATCACTTTTAGTCAATGGTTTATTTTTGGTTTTCCACTTGTTGTTATTTTATTGTCCATTACATGGTATTATCTGACACATATTGCCTACAAATTTAATGATGATATATTTAAAGAGGGGCATAAAGAAATGGAACAACAATTGAAAAAACTTGGCAAAATGACTTCAGACGAAAAAAAAGTAGCGTGGATATTTTTCATCACAGCATGCGCGTGGATATTTAAGTCAGTATTGTTAGAGAAGTATATTCCGTTTATTGATGATACTATTATTGCACTTTTGGGAGGATTGATGATGTTTGTTTTCCACAACAAAAACAAAGAACCATTACTTCACTGGCGCGATACCCAAAAACTTCCATGGGGTATTATCATACTTTTTGGAGGAGGTCTATCTCTAGCTGAAGGATTTGAAATCAGTGGTTTAGCTCAGTGGATTGGTCAACAATTTACACTTTTAGAAGGCGTCAGTCTTTTTGTTCTTGTTCTGTTGATAGTGTTTTTTGTAAATTTTCTTACAGAAATCACTTCCAACTTAGCAACAACCGCCATGTTGCTGCCAGTTTTAGCCTCAATAGCCATTTCTATAGATGTCATTCCTTATTACTTACTTGTGGGGGCTACTTTAGCTGCATCGTGCGCTTTTATGTTGCCCGTAGCCACGCCTCCCAATGCAGTAGTGTTTGGATCTGGTTATCTCAAAATCAGTGACATGGTGAAAGTAGGTTTTGGATTAAACCTTATATCTATCGTTATTATTTCTTTAGCCGTCTATTTTTATCTGCCTTTAGTTTGGAATCTATAAATGGTCTCAAGTTGGAACTCCGACATTATTAAAAATTATCAATCCTTAGTTCTTTGATAGAATCATTTTCTATACTTCCTGTAAAATACAAAAACATCCGATATACACCTTTATTAGTGGTGAGTTTGGCCACTTTAAAATTTGAGGTTTTATCTTTTGAAGTTCCTTGATGTATTACTTCCAATTTTGTGACTTTATTGTCATTCAAAAACTGACCTAACTTGTCAGAAGCGACTTTTTTAGAAAGCATTTGTTGGTTTTCGAATATACATAATTCAACTCGATTCGAAAAGAAGTTTTCTATTGAAGTATTTTCTCCATTTTTGATGGCATTAAAAAAAGTTGATTCTTGCGAAAAAAGTTCTACTGAAAAAACTAGCGTCAATATAATAAATAGATATTTCATTCTTATTGTACTTTTAATTACCTTTGCATTTTAAAAAATAGTAACATATCATCTATTAAACGTATCGAATAGGTCCATTTGTTATAAAAAATGAATAAAATTTTTAGATATTTTCAAAAACACAAATATAAATGGCAAATAATCACTTGGCTTTAATCATTTTAGATGGTTGGGGACTCAATCATAACAAGGCAGTCAGTGCCATAGAAGCAGCTCAAACTCCCACTATGGATAAACTAATGGAAGACTTCCCCAACGCTACACTCACTACATTTGGAGAAGCAGTGGGATTGCCAGAAGGTCAAATGGGCAACTCTGAAGTAGGTCACATTAATATTGGTGCAGGAAGAGTTGTGTATCAAGAACTAGCCCGCATCAATAAGTCTATACGTGAAAAAGAACTTCTCAATCACCCAAAATTTTTGGAAGCCTTAAAATTTGCTGACAACAATACAAAAAAAATTCATCTTTTAGGGTTGGTATCAGATGGAGGTGTCCACTCTCACATACAACATTTGTTAGGTTTGACTGACATGATTCAAGAAGCTAAAGGAAACGATACTCAGGTGTTTATTCATGCCTTCACAGACGGTAGAGACACAGACCCGAAGTCAGGTCTCCAAAATTTAAAAACTGTAATTGAGCACACAAAATCTTACGATGTTGTTTTGGCCTCTGTGGTGGGTAGATATTATGCTATGGATAGAGACAAAAGATGGGAAAGAGTGGCAGAAGCCTATGAACTTTTAGTCAATGGCAAAGGTATAGCCACAAATGATATATTATCGGAAGTCCAAAAAGGTTATGAAGCGGGTCTCACTGATGAGTTTTTGAAGCCTATCATTAGAGAAGATTTGATTCATAAAGCCAATATTTCTGAGGGTGATGTGGTTTTCTTTTTTAACTTTAGAACGGACAGACCCCGTGAATTGACTGAAGTTTTGACCCAAAAGGATTTTCATGAATTCAATATGCATAAGTTAAATTTGCATTTTGTAACTTTTTCGCAATATGACCAAACCTTTGAAAATATTCATGTCTTGTATGAAAAGGAAAATTTAACCCACACATTGGGGCAGACTATAAGTGAGGCTGGATTGACTCAAGTCCGAATAGCAGAAACCGAAAAATATCCTCATGTTACCTTCTTTTTTAATGGAGGAAGAGAAGATAGTTTTATGGGCGAACACCGAATTATGGTGCCTTCACCCAAAGTAGCCACTTATGATCTCCAGCCAGAAATGAGTGCAGTAGAAATTACAGATCAATTGATAGAATATGTCCAAAAAGAAAGGCCCAATTTTATTTGCCTCAATTATGCCAATGCAGACATGGTAGGCCATACAGGAAGCTTCGCTTCGGCTATCAAAGCCGTAGAAACAGTAGATGCGTGTTTGGGTAGGTTATTAGAAGTATTGAATAGTCATGGATATGTCAATGTCATCATAGCAGACCATGGCAATTCTGATTTGATGGTCAATGAAGATGGTTCTCCCAACACTGCCCATACAACGTATCCAGTGCCATTGGTATTGGCTGGCCCTACTATTGACCCAGAAAAATACAAAGTCAGTCCTGGGAAATTAGGAGATTTAGCG
>CAZBCV010000015.1:0-2929 GCA_964490495.1 uncultured Aureispira sp.
CAAAACTTACCGACCAAGAAATATTAGAGATTTTAAAGAAAAGTGGGAGAATTAAGTAAGTTTATTAATATAAAAAGTTTTGAAGTTGTCAAATATTCTAATAAATATTTGTAAATGTGACTTATTGAGATTTCTCGCTTTTAGCTCGAAATGGCAACCGTTTCGTAAGAACTATTCAGGGAATCATTAATATTCGACAAAAGCGCAAACAATGGCTGTTTCACATACGTTTGAAAACCATATTTTCTTCTCCACTTTTCATCACTCCACTTTCACAAACTGTCCACCACCTATTTCGTTTCCTTGTTGATAGACTTTCCACACGTATGCACCTGATGAGATAGAGGGCATATCTGTTTAGAATGTGCTGTTTAATTCATCTACTTACCAATAATTTCCTTCCCATCATTTAAACAATTCTTATAAAATAAATATTTTCAATAGTCAATAGTTCACATATAGCCGATAAATAAATGACACATCCCTATTCGCTGATTATAAATTTTGTGCCGTCAGAAGGTTTATCCTTTATCATTCCTCATCCTACCATTTGTATTCATGATAAACAAGGGCAACCTGCCTACATCAAAGCAGCGGCCCTTTTGGAAAATATGGAAAGTTATGGGATTGAACTAAATGATGCCCGAAAAAATTTATTGAGTGAATGTAAAGACTTACAAATAAACGAAATAGAAGCCTTCTTCAATAGAAATAAGAAAAAAATTATCCGCCTCAATGCTCTTTTTGAAGACCCTGCCATTAAAAATATTATTCAAGAGTATATAGATAGGAAAATAAATAAAATTATGACACTGATATTGGAACAAAACATTCCCATAAGTTATAATCTTGTTCGGAAAGAGCATTTTTCCAATTTCCAAATCAATACGGAAGTATCGGATGTGGTTCCTTCACTGAAATTTACAAAAACTCAAACGGGTGTACAATATACCTTACGTCTGAACCAAAATGATGAATTTTTCCTGCCCAAAGATAAAACAATCACCTTGTTGAGCAATCAATTGGGGTGGTTAATCATTGATCGCCAATTGACGCGCCTTCAATATATTAATGCTTATAAAATCAATCCTTTTTTGGCGAAAGAATCTATTTTTATACCCCATAAAACTGTACTCACCTATTTCCAAAAATTTGTGATGGACGTCATGGCCAAAGTAGAAATAGAAACGGAAGGTTTTGAAGTGGTAAAAAACAATGTGTGTTCGGGTCAAAAAATAGTTTTTGTTTATGACTTTATGAAGGAGGTGTGGCTTGTGGATATTCTGTTCTCCTACGGGAAAGATACTTTTAAAATGAGTAGTCCAACTAAGCGAAAAACAAAAATGGATTTTGACGCGTCAGGTCATCTGACAGTATATGAAACAGTGCGCATGTCTGAGTATGAAGGAAAAATAAAAGCCGAATTGCTCCAAATTGGTTTTCAATCTCAGGCTCAAAACTATCTTCAAGCTGGAACCCATAAATTTGATAGTTTACACTTAGTGGCACAACATGAGGAAGCCTTAAAATTGATTTTTGATATAGAAAAGCCCCAAATAGATGAGCGCAAAATTAGGCTTTCCTCCATGTCTGTAAGTACTAAGTTTAGCCAAAAATTAGATTGGTTTGACTTACAGGGCATAGTGTGCATAGTTGGCGAAGAATATCCCTTCAGACGATTGATGCACAATATCAAAATGGACGATCCTTTTTTCAAACTGAAAGATGGTACTTTTGCCATCATACCGGAAGAAATCATGCACAAATATGAAAGCACTGCAAAATTTTCAGAGGAGGTCAATGGGGTTTTTCGCTTAAGCAAAGTGCATCATACCTTAATAGAAGACCACGCAGCAGCTCAAGTGATGAACACCCTAAACAACGGGTTATCCTTGGAAGAATATCAGCCTTCGCCGCTACTCAAAGCCACTTTGCGCCCTTATCAAGTAGAAGGTGTGCAATGGCTCATACACCATCGCAATAATAGTTTGGGAGCCTGCCTTGCGGATGATATGGGACTGGGCAAAACCCTTCAAACCATAGCTGCACTATTGGATGCTCGTGAACACAAAGAAGTTTCTACATCCAGTCATGGCCCCATTCAGTTGGACTTATTTGGAGAAATAGTGGCCACTGGTCGCAAATCTTTAGGTGCTTTGATAATTTTGCCCGCTTCATTAGTTTATAATTGGTATTTTGAACTCAAAAAATATTGTCCTACGATGCAAGTTCTTAATTACACCGGCATCAAAAGACATAAAGCTCAAAAGACAATACTCGAATTTGATTTCATTCTTACTACCTATCATACAGTGATGACAGATGCAGACATACTTCTACCGTTGACATTTTATTATGTCGTATTGGACGAAAGTCACTACATCAAAAACAAAGATAGCAAATCCTTTAAGGTCATTAATAGCCTGAATGCCCACCACAAAATTAGTCTAACAGGGACACCCATGGAGAACTCTCTATCAGATCTTTGGGCACAAATGGAGTTTATCAATCCCTCTATATTAGGGGGTTATGATTTTTTTAAAAAAAACTATCAACTCCCCATCGAAAAAGAACAAAATCAAGATGCTTTACAAGAACTCAAAACCCTTATCAAGCCCTATATTTTGCGCCGAGTCAAATCCGAAGTGGCTAAAGATTTGCCAGAATTAGTTGAAACAGTTCAATACACAGATATGTCAGATGAACAGGCGCGTCTGTATGAAAAAGAAAAATCTGCCGCAAGAAACTATATATCTGGATTGGATAAAAATGACAAAGGTTACAAAATACATGTCTTTTCTGCTTTGATGCGATTGCGGCAGTTGGCCAATCATCCTTGTCTTGTAGATAGCTTTTTTATTCATGAGTCCGGAAAATATGAAGTCATAAAATCTGAGATAGAAACTATTGTTGGCAGTGGTCAAAAGGT
>CAZBCV010000015.1:3029-25544 GCA_964490495.1 uncultured Aureispira sp.
GTCAAAAGATTTATAAGTCTCAATACCATAGATGAAAAAATCGCCCTGCTTCAGTCTCGAAAAAAATCAATGGCCGAGGATATATTGGATGTGGAATTTGCACCAACATTGAGTGAAGTAGATATTGAAATGTTGTTAAATTGACTTATCACCGAAAGCTACGAGGTAGAGTAAATATCAATTTTAGCTATATAATCACTCCATATCAATATAGAATCACTGAAGATTGTCTTTGATAAAGAGCCCTGCGATTTTGATATCTCCATTGGCTTTATACAACGTGCCTTTCCCGTCTCGCATATCGTTTTTCCATTGACCTTCGTATTTTTCGCCATTTTTCCATGTATATATGCCGAAACCTTCCCGCTTGTCTCCTACAAAATCTCCTTCGTATTTCTCTCCATCTTTCCAAATATAGACACCTTTGCCATGCCGTTTATTATTTTGCCAATTGCCTTTATATACACCACCTGACTCGAAAAGCCCCACACCATAACCATTGGCTTTATTATTGACGACTTGACCAGCGTATTCTATTTTTACGCCTTTAGAACTTTTAAAATATATGGGTTTGTCTATGGCTTCTTTTTTTTCTGCAGGTATAATGGTAGGTATCACCTCTACTTTATCTACTGTTTTTTGGACGGGAGGCTCAGTTATTTCCATTGGTTCTGATATTTCATTACTTTTTTGAGTAATTTGAGGTTTTGCGATGACTATTATTTCAGGCCTGTTTAAAATACTTGATATTTTCAGGCCTGAAACAATCAAAGAATCTGGAGAATTAGAGAGTTTTTGAAAAATAGTTTGTGCCGCTTCATTTTCATTTTTCACGAGATGATTTACCGCCTCAAGATATTGCTTATAATCCCCTTGCTGCACATTTATACTATTAAGGCTGTCTTGTAATATTTTACTTTTTTCAACCTCCAATTCCCATTGACTTTTGGTAGTGTAATATTTGAAAAATGAAAAAGAAAGTGCTAGAAACAAAAAGGCAAAACTGATATAAATATTATTTCGTGAAGTTAGGTATTGATTACTCATAATACTACAATAATTGTAATTTGCTGAACAACTTAAGTAATGTCATTGTTCAATATTAAGAAAAATTTAAGTATGTCTTATTATCAAAAAACGATTATTTGTCTATTTTTCATTTATTCAGTATCACTAAATGGACAAGAATTTGGTGCTAAAGCCACTTTGAACACGACTTGGCTAAGTGGAACAGAGCAGGCATCTGTCAGACTTTTACCTCAATTTGGTATCGTAGCTCGTTTGGGTGATATCGACGGCCTTCATTTCAACGGAGAGTACCTACTTTCATTTAAAGGAGCAGGAGCTCATACCAATGAGAGCCGAAGAAGTATTACAACACTATACAATGAAATAGCTCTCATGCTATGCTATACCATCAATCAAGACTTTACTATCAGGGTAGGATTTCAACCTGGTGTTTTATTGTATGGTCATCTCAAAGAAGTGACAGATCAAAATGTTGGCCGCAGAAGCATAACCCAAGAGATATCAAGATTTGATTATACCACATCTATAGGAGCGGAATATAGATACAATGAAGCTATTTCATTAGGTATGCGCTATCACCATAGCTTTGTGCCAGTTGTAAAGTTTAATAATCCTGTTTTTAATAATTCAAAACTGTATTTGTGGAGAGGTTTTGAGATTTTTGCTGTCTATGACATATTTAACAAATAAAATAAGTATTAAAAGAATATTACCTCACATTAATCCATGAACCTTACGGTGGGTACAACAGATTTTTGTTTTCTAAAATCCAAAGATAGATAAGCATTAATTCGCATAACCCATCTTTGTCTAAAAATGTCAGGATTGCCCATTCTTTGCCCCATTGTGTACATCATACCTGCTGTATAAGTCAGCTGAGGTGACATAATATATCCTACACTGGGATAAAGTCTTAAATCTTCAAGTGCACTACCTCCAACTGTTTTACCACTTTGTAATATAATTTCAGCATCAGGATTTAGAAAAAGTGAACCAGTTTCAAGCCTTGATTTATTGAGAGGGATTGAGGCATAAATTTTGTAACGCCACCTATCTCTATAAATCCATTCAGAATCTATCCTACTTGTTCTACTCCATCTATGTTCAAAACGAAGACGGTGGTAAAGCTGCGTCCCTCCTATTGGAATGACCCACATATATTCATGCCATAAACGAGGCTCAGGTATCACATGTTCAAAATCTTCGTTGCCTGGTTGAGGAGTAAAATCAAGCCTCAATACCACTCCAAATGAAGCATTGAAAGACTTAGATGGAAAGTAACTAATAGCATGTCTATTATAAATCTGTGCCATTCTACCTAAAAATGGGACGCCTTCATATCCTCCTCTTCTATAATGAAACTCTCCACGCCAAAACCACTTTTCAGTTAGCCTAAATTTATTATATGATCCTAACCATAAATTGCTACCGAGGGGCTCAAATGTTGCTACGTCACTCTGAGCCTTTGTTTTTAATAAACTGAATAGACAAAAAATTATTAGTAGAAAACTTGTTAATATCTTTCTGTTCATATCAATATGCAATTTTTATCCCCAATAAATTTACAATTTTTTGTGGGTCTCTTGTTCGTTTCACATATCTTTCCACTTTTTTATTATTGGTTTTGAGCAAGTCCACCATCCCTTGAAAAAGAATATCATACTCTGACCTATGAAAAGATATATTTTCACATTCGAGACTCTTGAGCTTACCCAACAGTGAGGGCAAAAGAGTGTATTGAAACGCATCGTATATACCTGGATTGATTCGCTCCTCCATATTAGTAAAAGTATAAGGATTAAATACAACATTGATGTATAACTGGTCTATGGTCTGTACATCTAAAGGCAATTCGTCCAACCTATTGAGCAAAAATCCCACATCCTCTATGCATTCTAATAGTATTGGGATCTCAGTCAATTTTTTATCTTCATCCGTCCATGACAGGTACTTAGTCATGCGCGTTTCTAGAAAAGATTTTATTTCATTATAAACATAAAACCCAGCCATTTCATTTACTTGGTCTGTTGTTGTGTCATTCAAACGCTGCATTATTGACTCGTAATCTTGTATCAATACGGCTTCCAAAGCCAATAAAGATTCTTGTCTTTCTAACGATTCTATGGTGGTGAACATCAATTGCTTGATGGTTTGATATTCTTTTTCAATGGCTTTCATCACATTTGTCAGAGTATCTATATTTATAGTGGATTCTCTTGACAGCTTATTCTGCAATGTATAAGTTTTGACAATTTCTAAAAAGTCATATTGTATAGTATCTTTTACCCTATACACATCATTAAGATATTTTGGTGTAAAAAAATACTTCAAAACATCTTGATTGAAATCATCGACTATTTTGTCTATCGGATTGAAGAATAATTCCGTAATCCTGTCAATAATTATGTTGTATTCATTTAATTTTATTATCTTTTCACTGAGTGCCTTAATCTGTATATTTTTTTTAATTTCGTCCAATGCAGATTTCGTTTTTTCTATTTGTTGACTCAAGTTCTTAATGTCTATTGAGTCTTTTTTGCTGAGAGTGACCACTGGTATTTTAACTAAAAATTGGCTGGGAAAACCATTATCATTTATCAACCCTAAAATTGGATTAATGGGTTCCAATATTGTAGGATATTCCAGTAAAATATTATTGTTAAAGAAATTCAATTTATCTAGAGCTAATTTAGCATAGTTTTGTGTTAGAATATATTGAAGCAAATCCAAATATTTTTTATCGAAATTGTGCGTTTCAAAAGAATAATTAACAGAATTGAGGTGTTGAGTAAAGTCATAACTTTGTTTTCCTTCAGTCGAGTTGACTTCTAATTGGGTTAAGAAACCGGACTCAAATACCCCATATTCATATTGAGATTTTGATTTTTTTTGATGCCACTCTCCATCAAGGTAATTGAATGGATTAATTTGAGCCTTTAGAACCTGACCATTTTTGTTCAAAGAGATTTTGTTGTCCCAGACATTAGAGTTATAACCGACTTGAGCAGCAAATAAGGTATCCTCAACTTGAGCATTTTTTATAGAAAATTGATAAATATGCCATAGGCCCACTTTTTTACCTGATTCATAAAGTCCATGAGCCGTCTTTTCTTCACCTTTGGCACTATAATTAAGATTAAACTCATCCAAATTGAGTACAACATCTGGACTATACTGTCCAACACGAATTTTAAAAAAATCATGAAAATGGCCATTTTTTTGGTGGCCATCTATTTTTATGGATAAGACATTCAATGTAGTATCAATATTTGATATCTTACTTAATTGGTATGCACCATTAGGTACAGTATCTTTCCCGTTGATAATATAATTAAACTTTTCAATATAATTTTCACCTTTTGCAATATACTCTCTTTTGTGTATAAGGGGTAGTTCACTTTGGCTTATTGCAGTATCTGAAAATAGGGAACACAATGCAAGCGAAATAATGCATGTAAAGCAAATATTTCTCAACGAGTCACTTTTGAAATCTATGGTTTGTAAATTCAAATCTTAAATTATTAGTAAAATAATAAATAGACGTCTCTTTCACGAATGATAAAGACATTTTATAGGGGATTTCCTTCTGATGCTGTTACCATTTTAAAACCAAAGATAGTCAAATTTGTTGAGTATTTAATATTAAATTTGAATACTGATTTATTCATTTAACCCATTCTTTATGGTATCTGACAAATATATTCAACAACTAATAGAAGACATCTCCGCAGCCAAAAGAGAGCAAAGTCCTCCCTTCTACAATGATGAGAAAGGGAGTTTGTTTACCTCAATTGATGATACGGACTTAAATAGTCATTTTGAGGAAGTGGAAAATTATTTGAATTTTGATGCCGAAAGGTCAGTTACTTTTGGTAACACAATAGGACTTTCAAATAGCCAATTTCCTCCTATGGAACTGTTAAGCAAAAAACAAATGCAATCATTGTACCATCATTTTGATGATTTATTGCTTTCTTATAATATCACTACTGACATACCCGAAAAATTATCAATAAAAAAGAAATACTCTTTAATTATTACAATACTCGACGAATCTATATTTTTGACTGAAATGGGGATGGTTGGATGGGAGTTTTGTGTCTATAATATTGAGGAATGTCAATTTGGTGGCAAACATTGCTATTGTTTAAAAATAGAAAGAGAATGTGAACAGAATATCAAAGATGCATTGCAGCTCTTAGAAGATATAAAAGAAGGTTGTGAAGAGACATTGATAAGTGAAGGCAAAGCCAGATTAAAAATATCTTTGTGTGGAGATATTAGTTTTAATATGATGTGCATGTTTATTGCATCAGGAAGCGAATATTTACCCTATTCCATTTCATTTCATCCTTTAGAACTTGAGGCCGCTTGTCTGGCTATAAGTCGTCTATTTGAAGAAGAAAAAGAACTTATAACCTTGTTCGATAATCCCAAAGATACTTATTTATTGGATAATTTGTCCGCTTTTTTATCCCTCAATGTCGAAAAATATGAAGACAACATATTCTATGTTGAACCCTATTATATAGAAGAGGGAGTATTGAAAAAAGGAATATCACCCTATACCGAAGTGGACGAATTACTTAGAAAAATTGCAGCTAATAAAAATGATATAAATTAGATTCTAATTATGTTAAAATTATTTGGATCAATAAGGAAGTTCTTAAAACTCATTTTCGTAGTGAAAAAATATGAAATGATGATGGACAAGGCAAATCTTAAAAAATATCGCAGGTGAAGCCTTAACTGCATTGAGGATACTTTTTAAGATTTAACGCAGTAATTTGGCATGGCCTATTTTGTAATAGAAATAGGATTTTAAGAACTTCCCATAAACTAACATTACGGCATTACTTGAATACCATTCTTTTATTTATTTGATTTCAAAAATCATAATTCCACATTGCATTTCATATTGATTGGCAGAAAACTCAAATTCTTGTGCTTTTCTTATGGCCAATGAAACTAAACTTTTCTTTGCAATGGAAGACAAACGACCATTAAACTCAGCTTTCACCACTTTTCCCTCTTTATTGACACAAATATCTAAGGCTACTTTACCTTTTTCGTCAGCTAAAATGAGAATACTAGGTACTTCATCAATTTTTCTTAAACCTAAGGCTTGTCCATATATCATAATAGCTAATTCCTCATCAATTTCTATGTTATTTTCTGTGTCATCATTAGGCGGTAATGTATCATCTACAACTTCTTCATTTTCAGAACCACTTCCTACATTTTCATCTGTATTTTCTTCAGACTCACGTGTGCCCTCTGACAAAACTTCTTCTTCTTGATTCGCATTATCATTTTGAGGCTCGGTGTTAGTGGCCTCTATTGGATTAGGATTTTTAGTGGAAGGGACGTTGACGGGTTGTTTTGGAGTATTGTTATTACCACAAAAATTCCTTGATTTGGCCAATGCCATTGTATTTCCTTTGTTAACAGCTGTTTCGTAATCGTTGCAAGCGCCTAATCTCATACCTTGAGCTTCATATATTTGCGCTCGCCAAAAATAGAAATCCGCATTGTTGGGATTGAGCTGAATGGCGGCAGTTAGGCTATTGATAGCCGCTTGATATTGTTCCATTTGATAAAAGACCCTTCCTAAAAGAGCTGCGGATTTATCAGAAATCCCCAATAATTCGATGTGTTGAAGTGCGTCAATTTTTGCCCCTTTATACGCGGCTAAAGCATATTTGGCCATACCCCTATGCACAAGGGCATTCTTATATTGAGGGTCTTTAGTGATAACTTGATTGTAATGAGTCACTGCCTCATCATATCTTCCTGTTTCTAAAAGATATTCTGCTTTTACATAAATGAATCCTACTTCTTCATCAAGAGCCTGAGAAAGTCCATTAATAACGTTTATAAAGGAAAAGATGAGTATAAAAAAAGTACTTCGCAACATGGTAAAAAATTTTAATTTTAAAATAAAACTACTTAATAATCGACACAATATTGTCAATTATGTTAGTTAAATAACTATTAAATATTTATTTTTGATAAATATATTACAAATTATGATAATATAATTATCAAAAAGCAAGCCAAACACCACACAATAAAATGATATTTGATCAAAAAGGTAAGAATAACGGCTGTTGCAATAGAAAAACGTTCAAATAAGACTTATATTATAAACTTAAACCTCCAAAATAATTATTTTTTGAAAGAGCCTGGGAATTCTGCTTCAATCCATGATTTCACGGTATCTAAACTTACTGATTTTAGCATTTCTGGATCTGCTTTTTCACCATCTATTTTGGGAATTTTTACATTTTTCTTTCCAAATTTGACATAAGGTCCCCATCTACCATTTTCAACAGAAATTTTAGATTCTGGCCAATTTTGTATATATCTATTGGCCTCTTTATCAACTTTGGTTTCAATCAGTTCTATGGCCTCAGCCTCATTAATGGTTTCCAATTTGTATCTCACTGGAATGTTGACAAACAAATCTTTCCATTTGACAAAGGGGCCAAAACGGCCTTTTCCTTTAGTGATGGGCTGATTTTGGTAATGACCAATAGGTGCATTTTCGGCAAGTTTTTCATCTATCCAAATATGAGCATCTTCTGATGAAACATCCATAGGATCTTTTCCTTTTGGAATATTGATATACAACTCACCAAATTTTATGTAAGGTCCAAACCTGCCATTATTGACCACAACTTCTTCGTTTTTGTAAGTGCCGAGAGATTTAGGCAATTGAAATAGGTCCATGGCTTCAGCAAAAGAAATACTTTCTAACGATTGTCCTGGTTTAAGATTGGCGAATTTGGGTTTGATTCCTTCTGGCAATTCATCTCTATCTCCAATCTGTATGACCGGCCCGAATCGTGTCATTTGAGCTAAGACTTTATAGCCTGATATAGGATCTTCACCCAATTCTCTTCTGCCCTTGGCTCTTTCAGCATTTTCCATTGTGGCTTCTACTTTCTCATGAAATGGACCGTAGAAATTTTTCATCATTTTTTGCCAGTCTTTTCCTTCTATGGCTATTTTATCCAATTCGTCTTCCACATCAGCAGTAAAACCATATTCCATTATATTGTCAAAATGTTCGGACAGAAAATCGGTGACAAGCATACCCATGTCAGATGGGTAAAGTGCGTTTTTGGTCGTGCCCGTCATCTCAGTTTTGGTTTTGTGCGCAATCACCCCTTCCTTGAGCGTTATGATTTTAAGCTCACGAGGCGTACCATCCCGACTTTCTTTAGTGACATAGCCCCTTTCTTCTTCCATTATTTTGGTAATAGTAGGCGCATATGTTGACGGTCTTCCGATACCCAATTCTTCTAATTTTTTCACTAAACTCGCCTCTGTGTAGCGTCCTGAAGGTCGAGTATAACTTTGATTAGCATTCATTTCGCCTAACCTCAAAAGTTGTCCTTTTTTTAGAGGTGGCAACATACCTTTTACATCTTCGTCATCATCATCGTCCGAAGACTCAAGGTAAACTTTTAAAAAACCATCGAACATTAATACTTCTCCAATAGCTTCCAGTTGCTTGTCTTTCATTGTCGATATATCAATTTTAACTACAGTTTTTTCGAGTTCTGCTTCAGACATTTGTGAGGCAATGGTCCGTTTCCAAATTAAGTCATAAAGACGTTGCTGGTCCTTGTCTGAGGTAACATTTTTATTTTCGATATATGTAGGTCTGATGGCTTCATGCGCTTCCTGTGCATTATTGGATTTTGATTTGAACCTTCTACTATGTAAATATTTGTCACCAAATTCACTTTTAATTTCCTCTGCGATAGCGGCAATAGCTGTTTCACTCAGATTAGGTGAATCTGTTCTCATGTAGGTAATAAAACCTTGTTCATAAAGTCTTTGGGCGTTGGACATGGTTCTATTGACAGAAAACCCCAGCTTCCTACTGGCTTCTTGTTGAAGTGTAGAAGTGGTAAAGGGTTGAGCGGGATACTTTTTAGTGGGTTTAGTCTCAATACTATTGATGGTAAATGAAGCCCCATTACATTTTTCTAAAAATTCGAGTGCAGACTTATCATCATCGAGCCTTCCAGTGTATTCGGATTTTAGCTGTACAATTTCTCCTCTACCATTGTCCACGTCAAAAAGTGCTATGATTTTGAAAAATGGTGTGGGGACAAATCCTATGATTTCTCGCTCCCGCTCTACTACCAGTTTTACAGTAACTGATTGAACACGGCCCGCAGACAATTTATTTTTGACCTTTCGCCACAATACCTCAGATAATTCGAATCCTACTATTCTATCCAATACTCGACGTGCTTGTTGAGCATTGACTAGATTGACATTCACTGTGCGAGGATTGTTGACAGCTTTTAATATAGCTGGTTTGGTGATTTCTGAAAAAACTATACGCTTTGTAGTAGCCACATCAAGCCCAAGCTCATCGCACAGATGCCAAGAAATAGCTTCTCCTTCACGATCCTCGTCCGTTGCTAACCATACTTCTTCAGAATTTTTAACTTCGGCTTTGAGTTCCCTGACGACTTTCGTTTTTTCGGGCGACACCACGTAAGAAGGTTGAAAATTATTAGCTATATCTATTCCTTTGCTGCCCTTATCAAGGTCTCGGATATGACCATAGCTTGACTTTACTTTAAAGTCTTTACCTAATATTTTTTCAATGGTTTTGGCCTTAGCCGGGGATTCTACAATCAGTAAATTTTTCGACATGAATTTGTATTTTACTCTCTTATTGGTTAAGAAAACTAAGAGAAAACTTAAAAGTTGTCGCAAAAGTATAAATTTTATTTATTTCTCAGATAAAAGATTTTTAAATATCTTTGCATCTTAAAATATAATATTCATGAATATAGCTCTCATAGGGTATGGAAAAATGGGCCAATCGATAGAGTCCATAGCCCAAAAAAAAGGCCATACTATCACTTGTAAAATCTCCAGTCAAAACCTAAATGACTTCAATCCACGGGTCTTGCAATGGGCAGATGTTGCCATAGAATTTTCATCTCCTGAAAGTGCTTTTAATAATGTGCAGCAATGCTTAGACATAGGTATTCCGATAATATCAGGAACGACAGGTTGGCTCCAAAAGATGAAAGAAATAGAAGAATATTGCCAAAAAGTCAATGGAACTTTTTTGTATGCTTCTAATTTTAGCGTTGGTGTTAATATCTTTTTTGAAATCAATAAGCAATTGGCATTGTTAATGAACAATTACGATAACTATGACCCAACAATTAAAGAAGTACACCATACTTCAAAATTGGACAAACCCTCAGGAACCGCCATATCCCTTGCTAATGATATCATTACATCCATTGATCGTAAAAAAGTGTGGACAATTTCGGAACCTTCTCATTATTCTAGAGATTTGTACATAGACAGTATAAGGCAAGATGCAGTGCCTGGAACACACCATGTCAAATATGCTTCGAGAATTGACGATATCGAAATCATTCATACGGCTCACAATAGAGAGGGATTTGCTTCGGGTGCGGTTTTAGCTGCTGAATGGATAGTGGGCAAAAAAGGTGTGTTTAATATGCGTGATGTGTTATTTTCGTAATGAGTTTTGGTGTAAAAAAAATATTTAATAGAAAAGGAAATGGATATAATCAATCTGGTAAGTGATACTGTAACAAAGCCTTCAAACAACATGATGGCCTTTATGATGGCTGCCGAAGTGGGCGACGATGTTTTTGGTGAAGACCCTTCCATCAACCGATTTCAAAATAAAATGGCACAAATGTTTGGAAAAGAAGCGGCTCTCTTCTGTCCATCAGGCACTATGACCAATCAAATTGCCATTAAATTGCATACTCAGCCATTAGATGAGGTGATTTGTGATGAATCTTCTCATATCTATCAATCCGAAACTGGTGGCTATGCTTTTCATAGCGGGGTGGCCGTAAACCTTATACAGGGAGACTTTGGAAAAATCTCAGCGGACCAAATAGAAAATGCTATAAAACATCCTTACGATTGGCATCCCATTTCAAAACTAGTGGTGATAGAAAATACGTGTAATAAGGGCGGAGGATCTTTTTATAATTTAGACGAAATCATTCCAATACATGAAGTCTGTAGGGCCAAAGGGTTAAAATTGCATTTAGATGGCGCTAGATTATTTAATGCCCTGGTCGAAACTCAAGAATCTCCACAAGAATGGGGACAATACTTTGATACCTTATCTATTTGTTTGTCAAAGGGTTTAGGTGCTCCGATAGGTTCTGTTTTAATAGGAGATCATGCTCATATTGCACAAGCCCGTAGGTATCGTAAAGTTATGGGTGGCGGCATGAGACAAGCAGGGTATCTGGCAGCAGCATGCGAGTACGCTATTGACCACAATATAAACAGACTCAAAATAGATAATGAAAGAGCGCAAAATGTAGGAAAAATACTTCAGAATATCGACATCATAGATTATGTCAAACCCGTTCATACCAATATCGTAATTTTCAAAATCAAGGATGATTATGTAGATAGTAAGGTGATAGCACATCTTAAAAGTCATGGAATATTGGCAGCTCCATTTGGTGACAATACAGTGAGATTTGTTTTTCATTTAGATATTACTGAAGAGATGTATGCAAGATTAATGTGTAGTTTGGAATCGATATTGGCTCATCAATTCTAACTTTGTTGAAATATATAAATACAAAATGGCTTCTATTCATTATATCGACTTCATTTAAAAAAATGAAAACACAATAAAAACTTTTTAAAAAAGTCTAAGCACCTGAGAATAATATTAAAATGAGATTATATCTTCTACAAAACTCATAGATATTTGAATTTTAACTTATTTTTGCGGCTTCAAAAAAATAAGAATATTTTATGTTACACAATATAGATCCTACTTCAACAGCACCATGGAAAAAACTCAAGAAACACCATCAGATGATAAAGAATATACCCATGCGAGATATGTTTGGAAAGGACAAGGACCGTTTTTCAAACTTTTCTATCGAGTGGGAAGATATTTTGGTAGATTATTCCAAAAACAGACTCAATTCAGAAACACTACAACACCTCTTATCTTTGGCCAAATCAGTAAAACTCAAAGAGGCTATAAAATCAATGTACAGTGGTGAAACAATAAATGTTACTGAAAATAGGGCTGTTTTGCACACTGCTCTGCGCAATAAATCAGGACAACCTGTCTATGTCAATGGTCAAAATGTAATGCCAGAAATCAAAAGTGTTCTGGCCAAAATGAAAAAGTTTACTTCAAAGGTTCTTTCGGGTCAATGGAAAGGTTACACTGGCCAACCCATCACAGATATTGTCAATATTGGGATTGGCGGCTCTGACTTAGGACCAGTGATGGTGGTTGAAAGTTTAAAAGCCTATAAAACTCATCTCAATGTTCATTTTGTATCCAATGTAGATGGTACACACATAGCTGAGACTTTAAAAAACATAAATCCGAGTACAACACTTTTTTTGATAGCGTCCAAAACCTTCACTACACAAGAAACAATGGCCAACGCCCATAGTGCTCGAAGCCACTTCTTAGCTGAAGCAAAGGATGAAACTCATATAAAAAAGCATTTTGTGGCCTTGTCAACAAATACAGAAGCCGTAGAAAAATTTGGCATTGACCCAGTGAATATGTTTGAGTTTTGGGATTGGGTCGGTGGTAGATACAGTTTGACATCTGCCATAGGTCTATCCATTGCATTGGCTATTGGATTCGAAAATTTCGACAACTTATTGAAAGGCTTTTACAAGATGGATAGACATTTTGCTACAGCACCATTGGCTAAAAACATTCCTGTGTTATTGGCCTTGATTGGTGTGTGGAATACCAACTTTTTGGGAGCAGAATCCGAAGCCATCCTTCCATATGATCAATACCTTCATAGATTTGCAGCATATTTTCAGCAAGGCAACATGGAGTCCAATGGTAAATATGTCGATAGAAATGGTCAAAAAATCTCTTATGCCACTGGTCCTATTATATGGGGTGAACCTGGAACTAATGGCCAACATGCCTTCTATCAACTGATTCACCAAGGTACTCGACTCATACCTTGTGATTTTATAGTGCCCGTTCTTTCACACAATCCTTTGGGCGAGCACCATAAACTACTGTTGTCTAACTTTTTTGCGCAAACTCAGGCCCTTATGCAAGGAAAAACAGAAGCGGAAGTGAGAGCCGAATTTGAAAAATCTGGCAAATCTCCACAAGAATATGAACAACTCATACCTTTCAAGGTCTTTGAAGGCAATAGACCCACGAACTCAATTATGGTAAAAAAAATAACGCCAGAAGCATTGGGTAAACTCATAGCCATGTATGAACATAAAATTTTTGTGCAAGGTGTCATCTGGAATATTTATAGTTTCGACCAATGGGGTGTAGAGTTAGGAAAACAACTGGCCGGTAGAATTATTCCTCAACTGGAGAGTTCAAATCCTACACAAACTTTTGATAGTTCCACAAATGGACTTATCAATTTTTGGAAGAAAAACAATAAATAGTACATTTATTTCAAAAAGTCCAAAATTTTTCAGGTTTTGATGGAGGTAGGATGATGCATACGAAAAAACAACATAAATAAAAATTTTTAATATTTTTTTAATTAATTTTTACACTTCAAAATACAACCCTAAGCCACTGACAACAAACATATTAATCATTAAAAAAAATCACAATATATAAAATGTTTATTTATAAATACTTAATGTAAGTAAACATTATTAGATTTTTGAAGGTTAGTACTAAGATATTTTATTAATAGACTAAAAAGTAGGGACGATAGATGATTATAATTGATATTTACGAAGGAGAAAATATAGACAGAGCATTAAAAAGATATAAAAGAAAACACCACAGTATAAAGTTAAAGCAAGAACTTAGAAGCCGACAATTTTTTACTAAAAAATCTGTACAAAGAAGAGATCAAATTATCAGTGCAGCGTATAGGCTTAAAAAATTTGGGGGCGAGTAAATTGAGTAAAAGATGATAGATTTTAATCCAACTGAAAAGTGTGAAATCAACACGAATGACAAACTTTTTTTAGGTTGTTATGTAGAAGGAATAGACTCATTGCATGATGCCCAATTAAGTACAATGGAGAGATTGATAAAATTAACTCCAAAATTAAAAAAATCTAGTAAGATTTTATTTCTAAATGATGATTATATATTTGGGGCTTTCTATATTGCTACCGTGTATAATTCTAAGGTTCACATATTGTGTTCTACATCAGACAAACAAGAGGACATAGTGCGACAAGCGGCTAATAACAATATTTCTGCCTATATACAAACTTCTGTAGGCGAGCCTAATTATCTCAATTTCGATTTTGATTTTTTTGATTTTGTATGGTCGGTCAATGCCCTTACCAATAGAGAAGATTTATTGCCTATCATGCGAGAAATCAAAGGTGTTTTGGCACCTCAAGGAAGATTAATTTTATTAGAAGAACTCTTAGCGCCAGAAAACACTACATTATATCATTCCAACTTCCACACTTTTCTAGATATTTTAAAATTGGCAAGTGCAGGAGATCTTGAAAAAATTTCGCAAATAATATTAAGTGCAGAGTCTGAAGTACATTATCAAAAGTTGACGGAAAATAACAACTTAGAAGATTCACTCATTGAACACATACAATTACACAAAAAAATGACTGAGGATGGCCTTATATGCTGGAATTTCATACAATTTCAAAAGAGGAATGCTTAATACATATTAATATTATTTGTGAGTTGATTGATGTATAAATTTTACTTTCAAATAATAATTTTTTCGATAAAAAGTAAAATTTTGAAATTAAAATACAATATTTATTCAACGCTCAATACAATTAATAAAATTCAAATTGAGAAAATATCCAATTTTTTAGTTCTACACTTGGAAGAGTATGGAGATAAAAAAGAAGACATACTCAAAGCCATTAATTATTCACTTTCTGCGCCAAAAACACCTGGTGGATTCATCATCACAGTAACTGATGACACAGAAAAATTAATTGGGGCAACTGTGGTCAATAAAACTGGAATGGACGGATATATCCCTCCCAATATATTAGTTTATATAGCCGTACACAACGCGGCAAGAGGACATGGCGTAGGTCTTCAGATGATGAAAATGACCATAGATGCGGCTGATGGAGATATCGCTTTGCATGTTGAACCCAACAATCCTGCAAAGAGACTCTACGAAAAATTAGGATTTACTCAAAAATATGTAGAAATGCGATATTTACGGCCTTCATAATCAAAATAAGTTTTGATATAATGAGCCATACAAAAAGCAATATTACTGCATCTAAAAGCATATGGCTGTCCCAAGCAATAACTTTATTAGTGGGTGTTTTTGCAATAGTTATTGCCATGTATTTACAAAATGTTTTGAAACTGATGCTTATTTCTTACGCTTTCATGGTATCGGGACTTTTTGTTCCTTTAGTTGCCACCCTGTTTTTCAACAAAAGAAGTTCTTATGGAGCTATTTCGAACATGCTGATAGGGGGAAGTACTTACATCATCATGGAATTAATGGAATGGCAGCTGCCATTAGGATTAGACAGTAATATTGGTGGAATTACTATGGCAGCAATTACATACTTCCTATTAGATAAGTGGGAAAATCATATTAAAAAAAGATAAAAATTAATGGAATATGGCGATTCTAAAAATGTACAAAGAAAAACTAGAAAAAAACTTCAATTACTTAAATGCACTATTTAAAACCCACCAAATAGAATGGGCCATCGTCACGAAACTTTTGTGTGGCAATAGGTTATTTATAGAGGAAGTTTTAAAGCTTGATATCAAAGAAGTATGTGATAGTCGATTGAAAAACCTAGAATTGATAAAAAAATTAAACCCTAACATTCAAACAGTTTATATTAAGCCACCACCCCAAAAAAGTATTAAGAGGCTCGTAAAATATGCTGATGTAAGTTTTAATACTGAAAGCAGTACCATAGAATTAATTTCTAAGGAAGCCGTCCTGCAAGGAAAAACACATCGAATCACCATTATGATAGAGTTGGCAGACCTTAGAGAAGGTATTATGGGAGACTATCTCACAGAATTTTATGAAAAAGTATTTAGACTACCGAATATAGAAATTGTGGCCATTGGGACGAACCTCAATTGCCTCAATGGAGTTATGCCTTCGCACGACAAATTGATTCAATTATCGCTATACAGCCAAATAATTGAGTTGAAGTACAATAAAAAAATAAAGTGGATAACTGGTGGAACTTCTGTTGTGCTACCTTTATTATTGGAAAAACAATTGCCCAAAGCTATCAACCATTTTAGAATTGGTGAAGCATTGTATTTTGGCAACAACCTTGTGACTGAAAAACCCTATAAAGATATGCATCAAGATGTATTTAAGTTGTCATGTGAGATCATTGAAATCACAAATAAACCCAAAACCCCAAGTGGTGATTTAGCAAAAAATCCAAGTGGAGAAGTGTTTGACGTGGTTCAAGAAGACATAGGAAAATTTTCTTACCGGGCCATTTTAGATTTAGGTTTATTAGATATTAATATCAACAGCATTGTACCTGATGATACATCAATTAAAATTTTAAGTGCTAGTTCTGACATGCTTATTGTGGATTTGGAGGACAATCAAAAAAATTATCATGTAGGAGATAGTATTACTTTTGCCGTAAGTTACATGGGTGCTCTTCGCTTGCTGAGTTCCGATTATATTGAAAAAAAAGTGGAATAAACCATGGATATTTACTTTCCTCTGCGCTTCAGCTCTCTTTCTATCAATGTTAACTCTCTACTCATCTCACCTGTGACAGATGTATTTTCTTCACTTCTTCTTATAAGGTAAGGTATCACATCTTTGATAGGTCCATATACAACATATTTTGCAGAATTGTAGCCTGCATTGGCCAAGTTAAAAGTGAGATTATCGCTCATACCATACAATTGACAAAAGTTAATGTGTGGATGATTGTGAGGAATTCCTTTTTCATGTACGCGCTCTGCTTGAAGTTTATTGCTCAATTCATTATGAGAAGCACAACAAGAAGCAATTGTATCTACGTGGTCAATACAATATTCTATGGCTAAATTATAATCCCTGTCAGTGGCGTTTTTGTCTGGTTGTATAGGGCAGTCATAACCCATTTTTTTTGCTCTTTCGCGTTCTTTGTCCATATAGGCACCTCTCACCATTTTGGCTCCAAAAAGCACACCTACATCTAGACATTTTTTGTGGTCTCTTTTAAGATGCTGTAATTTATGTTTATTGTACAGCTGATAGGTATTGTAAATGACAACTTTTTCCCTATTGAATTTGAACATCATTTCTATTACCATATCATCTATGGGGTCTTGCAACCAACTTTCCTCTGCATCCACAAATACGCCTACTCCCTTTTCAAAAGCACTTTTACAAATATTACTTAACCTCACTTTCAGGCTGTCATATTGGATTTGCTCAGGAGCACTAAGTGGTCTATTAAGATGTAGTTTTTCCAAAATTGTATTGTCAACTAGTCCTGTTATCTTAGTGCTGACTACGGGTGTGCTTATATTTTTTGAAGCAAAATTTATAGCCTTAAGTGTCTCTTCCATGGCTTTATCCAACTCTTTTTCGCCCGACTTGCCTTCAGCCCCATAATCCAAAACGGTCAATACATTTTGTTCATAAAGCTTATCAATGGTTTTTTGGCATTCATTGAGTGTTTCGCCTCCTATGAATTGTTCAAAAATAGTGTATCTAAAAACACTTTTTGCGCCTGGCAAATTATAATGAATACTCCAATTGCCCAATTGAGTAAGAACATGAACTAAAGTGGGATTATTCATCATTTTAAAAAGCCAAGAAGTCTTTTTCAGCTGTTGATGGGTCTTGCTGCTGAAAGCAATTTCAGTATTATTAAAATCTAAATGAGACAATTTTTGATTTGGGTTCATGAGTGAAAATTATCTCGACTAAATCAAATAATTAGCTAAATTGTTTTGATGTGAGAAAAAAAAATAAACTTTACTCTAGTGCTCTGACTGGAAAAAGAACTAATTTAAGTTGAGTGCTATTTTTGAATATATCAAGGCGAAAAACGTAGGCATAGCCGAAGCTACGGCGAGGCTTTTCAACGCAGAGATATTCAAAAATAGCCGTAAATTATTTAGTTCTTTTTCTGGACAGAGCACTATAAGTCTTAAAACTTATTTTTCCACATCATACTTTCTACGGGTTTATCTGTGCGTTCTATATATTTGGCATTTTGTTTTTTATTGTAATAATTATCAATATCGCCAGACACATGAAAGTATATCAATTGGCCTATGGGCATTCCTGCATATACTCGTACGGGCTGCACACAACTTATTTCAAGTGTCCAAGTATTGCAGAAGCCTACATCACCTTTTCCTGCTGTGGCATGAATATCTATGCCTAATCGACCTATACTTGATTTACCTTCCAAAAATGGTACCGTATGGTGTGTTTCAGTATATTCTTCCGTCACACCAAGATAAAGCGTTCCAGGCTGCAAAACAAAACCTTCCGGTACTATCTCCAAATACTTGATTTTATTATGTTTTTTGGCATCTAATACTTCATCTTCATACACCGCCAACCACTTACCTAGATGTACGTCGTATGAGTTTGTGCCCAGACAATCTTTTCGAAAAGGCTCAATAACTATTTTTCCATTTTGAATGGCTTCTAATATTTCTTTGTCTGAAAGTATCATTTTTAAAATTTGGGCAAAGATAGAGAAAAATTGGTGTCAATTGTTATCTGTAATATAGATCAACAAATATTTATTGAAGAAAATTACTCACTAATTATAGTTATTTGAGAAGTTTCACCCTTTAAAAGATTTGATAAAAAACTAATTTTATCATCACCTATTACAGTTACCATGGCTGTATTTAGTCCTTGGGTACCTTGATTTACTGCTTCTATTTTGAAAATATTTTCCTTAAATAAGAGTTTAGTTGAAAATTGTTGTTTTTGGTTTTTTACCATAAAATTTTCTAGAACTATTTTATCATTATGGTACAAATTGATAATGTCACCATCTTCTTGACCATGATCCCAAATTTCGAATACGATTTGTTCAGATTTACTAAATATATTTAAATTTTGGTTTGATTTTATTTGATGAACTTGAAGACTATCAAACAATTTTAAAGGGTTATATTTTTCTTTGTCTTCATTATCTAGTTGTTTTGATTTTTGCATTTTTGTATTGACTTTATTAAGAAGTTTAGTTACTTTCTCAGTACCTACCATTTCTATTGTTCCATCAATGCATTTTGTTTTATCTTTAAATTTTCCATTAAATTTCCCTGAGATTTTACTTGTATTAGAATTTAATTTTATTTTACCTTCATAATGTATGAAACAAAATGATTCTTTTGAAATATGAGACTTTGTAAAGATAATCCCTGTTTCTTTAAACTTTAATATTTTTGTGTCTTTATTATAAGTTCCTATGATTTTGCTTTTTGTTTCATGTTCCCCAGACATATCAGTAATAGAATATCCATTTATTTCATTGCCATTTACTGTAATGTTTAATTTATAAGTTATAGCTTGGTCTTCTCTGCCATTTAGCTTTATTGCTCCATAGAACTCTAAAACTTGACAAAATGATTGTGAGAAAGGTAGAAAAAATAAAATAAATAAAAAAAATTGTATTTTCATTAACGTCTAATTAAAATATATTTATAAATTTGCGCAAAATTAAATAAATTATTCATGAAAACAAAATTTTTATTATTTTCGATGCTTTTAGTTTTAGCGTCGTCAACAGTTTTTGCTTCTTTTCCAGTTCAAAAAAAGGAGACTACTTCTCAAGTGAGTAATAGTGATAAATCTGAAGCATCTAAATTGCTGGCAGAAGACCTATCAACAGTCGAAACAATTGACGTCGCTTCTGAGTATGAATCCCCGGCTACAAACGAGGGTAAAAGTCAAGTCATTGCTCTGGTTTTAGTAGCTTTAGTGGGCACAATAGGTATCCACAGATTCTATTTAGGATACATTTGGCAAGGAGTTGTTCAATTATTGACACTTGGAGGATGTGGAATTTGGACATTGATTGATCTAATTAGGATAATAACAGGTGATTTAAAGCCTAAAGGGAGTGAATATACTACAAAGTTATAAAGTAAAATATCCTCAATTAAGTTATTTATCAATTATAATTCATTTTACAATTGCTTTAAGTCCTTTGGTATTAATATTAATGCCAAAGGACTTTTTTGATACTGGACAATCGGTTTGTCTATCTAAGGCCTTAGCAGGTATTGAGTGTTATGCATGTGGTATGACAAGAGCTGTAATGCATTTCATTCACTTTGACTTCAAGACCGCTTGGATGTTCAATAAATTATCTTTTATCGTTGTCCCGATGCTTGTTCCAATGTGGATAAAATCGGTTTTAATAGTTTTTAAGAGAGATTTACCCATGTTTATGAAAAAATATATGTAATTTTAAAAATAGTTTATGTTGTGAAAAATCTATCAAATATACTTTTATTATCTTCTATTTTATTAATACTTTTTTCGAGTTGTGCATCTATCTCAGGTTTTGAAGAAGGTAGAGCTTTAGGTAAAAGCAAAAATGAAATTATTGCATCCGCTAATTATGTACAATTACCAAACTTTTATACTTTCAATGAGGGTGGTGACGATGATACCCCAAGCCACTTTATTTTCGCTAATGTTGATTTGAACTATAAACATGGCCTCACTGACAAATTGGATTTAGGGGTGAAGTTAAATACTAATTTGAATTTCTCAGCATTTGTTAAGTATCAAGTTGTAGGGGATAATATTTCAAAATTTGCTTTAGGTACTGGTCTCGAATTATCTACAGCATTATTTTATATCTACAGTGTACATATTCCTGTCTATATGACATATTATTTTAGCGAAAGTGTTGCATTAAATATTTCACCAAGAGGCATATATAATTTCGGTAGTGAATTTTTAGAGTCTCAGCCATCATATTTTAGTACTGATGTTACTAATACATTTGTAGGAGGTAATTTTGGTCTTCTTTTAGGTAAAAAAATCAAATACGGAATTGACATAGCTTACTATAAAGTAGGATTTAATCAGAATTATTTTTCAGCTGGGGCTGGAGTAAAATTCAATTTTTAGTAATATGGTCAGAATAAATATCAAGTAAATTGTTTGGGCGCAATTATTCATTCATATTACAGTTTTAATAAGAGACATAACATAGTTTGAATAGATTTTAAATATATGTACTAAGCTATTATATACTTCAAAAACAGCAAATATACTTCATATTTTGAAATAGGGAATTTCTATCATTTTTTTATTCCTTATTACACTTTGTCACATTCAATTAATCATGCTTATACTCATAGGTTAAAATACTTACAGATTAGTATTCAAAATGGATCCATTTTTATTCTATCAATAAGTCTTTAAACATGACCCTTCAATCTGGTACTTACCTTTAATTCATTTATGGAACTATATACTTTCATAAGTTTATATTATTCAAAATTTGACTAAAATTTAATAATATTATTTAAGTTTTCGAGATATTAAAAAAATAAATATTTACCATAGAATCATCATATAATAAAATTAACATTACCTTTGCAAAGTAATTTAACTTTCAAACTTTTAAAATTTTTATTTAGGAAGAATTTGTTTTTATCTTTAATTATGGTATTTGGAGTAGTTTATGTAAATGCTCAATTTGGGGTAAGTGCTGGGTTACTTTATGGTACTGATTCGGAATTAGGTTTCACGGGTAGAGTAAACTACGACCTAAACGAGAAAATCAGCATTTATGCCGGATATTCCGCTTTAAGTACAGATTCTGAAGAAACTATCTTTGGAAAAATATCTAGCAGGTTGAGTTCAATTGACCTTAATGGTCACTACTATTTTCTAACAGGAAATACTAAACCATATGCTTTAGCAGGATTGAGTTTTATATCAGCGCGTGTTTCTATATTATAGCAATCTGAAAGCGCTTCAGAAGTTGGAATAAATTTAGGTGGTGGTGTTAAGCATGGCTTAACAGACAAGTTTTCATTATTTGGTGAGGCAAAATATACTTTATTAGAATTAGAGCAATTAGTTATTACTGCTGGAGTTCACTACAATTTTTAATTTAGTGACTGAGAAATGAGAAAACTATTTTAATAGCTTTCTCATTTCTTAATTTCTCATTCCCTATTCCATTCCCCTACCCTCAATTTAAATTGTTTTTCATTCAATGGCCACTGTGAAGGTTGGACAACTCTCCATAATTTTGACCTGTCTTCTTCAGTAAGTAATTCAGGAAAAAATCGCAATCCTGTCATGCTTTCCACTTCACTCACTGGTACTATATATTCTTTAAGATGTATGTCACTCAGCTCATTAGGAATAATAAATGCTACCACTTTGGGTCGGATGGAATGATAATCTAAGACAACCTTAAAAAAAGCCGATGGCACCGTAATTTTGTTCTTTTGACCTATTTGGCCTAATTGAGATTGAAATATGGGACCAGATATCACATATAGACTATCTG
>CAZBCV010000016.1:0-25514 GCA_964490495.1 uncultured Aureispira sp.
GACCATAACTTCCTGGTACTTCTAATCTTAATGTGTAAAAATTCATATTATAAAGATCTTATTGGTGGTGTAAATAAATTACCATATATGTTATCAATTTCTGTTGCTTTATCCAAAACTTGATTTTTAGATGTAGCGTTATGCCTAATTGTCCAAATTACTCTTATCCAAAAAACATGCCGAAATATTTGTTTGTAAGTATATATGAATATAAATATTGCGTATATATTTAATCTATATGTGATGATGACGGTTTTTAATTGTCACCTCCAAAATTTGCATTTTTCAGTTGAATATTCCGCCACTAAAATTTTAATAATCATATATTTGGTTAGACTTGGCTTTGTTTATTTAGGTTATAACCTTGAGACTCGAAAACTATTAATTTTACACTCCCAACCACTAATTTTTAATAATGCTCCAAAATTTAGAACTAATTGGTCATAATATGTATTTATAGTTAGATTTTTGCGCTGCGTTGTACATTTGTCATCCAATACCACATATTGATAGGCCATAGGGTATTCATTTGCAATTAAAAGCGATTAAGTAAATTTATTTTTTATGTTTAGGGGCAATGATAAAAATATTAAGGAAGTACTCAACGAATACCTCACACAAAATGCTAAGGTAGCAAAAGGGTACTATACGTCAAACATAGAAGATGTCTGGAAATCTGAAATGGGCCCTTTGATTATGAGTTATACTCAGAAAATTATTTTCAATAAAGGTGAGCTGAAAGTTTATCTTTCTTCTTCGGTGCTCAAAAAGGAACTTTCTGATGGAAAAGATAAAATTATTAAGAATCTAAATGACGCTTTGGGAGCTGAAATTATTGAAAAAGTAGAAATTTATTAGTGGAAAAGACCATAAATTTAGAAAAAGAATTACTTTTGCCACAAATATATTAAAAATGACAATTGATTTTATTGTGGCCATCTTTGTGACAATGGGTTTTTATTTTGGGTATTCAAGGGGACTGATAAAGACTGTTTTTGACACACTATCATTAATAATAGGTGTCTTAGCAGCACTCAAACTTTCACCTATTACTATTGATATCCTTCAGCAAATCATCAAAACATCACCAGCACTCACTTTTATTATTGGTATTATCTTGACATTTGTATTGGTCATGACTATTATTCGATTCATTGGACGCAAATTTGAGCATTTACTTGAAGCATTAAATATTAACTTCATTAATAAAATGGCAGGCGGAGCCATTCAAGCTCTGTTTTTTGCCTATTTGTTAAGTATGGGACTCATGCTATTGAATACCATCAATGTTCTCAATCCTGAAGCTAAAGCAGCATCAGTGACCTATTCTCTCATTGAACCACTCAAAGATAAGGGGTCAACGCTATTACTGAAAGCTAAACCCATATTTTCTGAATTTTGGGCAAAAACTTTGGAGACTATGGACGCCGTCAAAAATAAATCTGCCGAATAGTTTTTGTTTTATACCCATAAGTAATCTTTTTGTATTAAAATCCTATGAATGAAGATGACAGATATGTAATCTATAGGAAATTTTGGATATTAAACACGACCGAATTGATGAAAAATTAAAAACTGACAAAATGAAAATGCGAGATTTCACTGGCTTTACAAAACAGGAACGCAGAGGCATTTATACTTTTTTGATATTGTCTCTTTCTACGATTGTAGCAGTACGCTATTATGAAAGTAAGTTACCCACAACACAAGTTGATTTATCTACTTATTATTGGCCAATAGATAGCCTCAATTCTTTAAAAGATTACGACACAAATCTATCACCCAATTATAGGCAGTTTTCATCAGACGGTAGGAAGAACACGCCAAAAGAAAAATTTAAATTTGATCCTAATGTCATTCCTGAGGATTCGCTCATGAGATTAGGATTCAAAAAGTATGTCATAAAGAATTTAATATCCTATCGTTCAAAAGGTGGTAAAATTCGCAATATCGAAAAAATGAAATCCATCTATGGTATGGATCAAGAACTACTCAATGAATTGGAATCTTATATAGATTTTTCATCAGTGAATAAAACATTTCAACCTACAAAAAACAACTTTGAAAGTGAAAAACCTAAAACTGACTTTAAGGAAAAAGAAGAGATCATTGTAATAAAGGAACTCAATGCTGTGGACAGTTTGGAGTTGATTGCCATAAAAGGAATTGGTCCTTATTTTGCACATAAAATTTTATCTTATAGAAAGAGGTTAGGAGGGTATCTTCACAAGGAGCAATTGAAAGAAGTTCCTAAAATTACAGATAGTGTATATTTGAAAATAGAAAAGTATTTTTCGGTGGATCCTTCCCTCGTTCAGCCCTTAGATATCAATACGGCGGAATACAAAACATTTTTGCAACATCCTTATTTTACGGGTGAATTGGCCAATAAAATTTTGAAGTATAGAAAACAACATGGTCCATTCTCCAAAGCTTCTCATATATCAAGAATTAGAAATATTAGCGAGGCTGAGGGAGTTAAAATTTTACCCTATTTATCTCCGCAGTAAATTTATCAATCATTTGGGGATGTAATTATAAATTAAATTTTTAGTTAAAATTTACAAAATAAAAATTTTAATGAAATTTATGGATAACATATTATATCCATTTGCATATCTTTGCGCCCGATGAAGAATATAAGGAATTTTTGTGTTATTGCACACATAGATCACGGTAAGAGTACACTCTCTGATAGATTGTTGGAATTTACTAAAACAATATCTGAAAGAGAGATGCAAAATCAAGCTCTTGACGATATGGACTTGGAGCGAGAAAGGGGTATCACTATAAAAAGTCATGCCATACAAATGTATTATCACCATAAGAATGGAGAGTCATATACCTTTAATATGATAGATACTCCGGGTCATGTGGATTTTTCGTATGAAGTGAGTAGGTCCATTGCGGCTTGTGAAGGCGCACTTTTATTGGTGGATGCTTCGCAAGGCATACAGGCTCAAACCATTTCTAATTTGTATTTAGCCATAGAGCACGATCTTGAAATCATACCCGTACTCAACAAAGTGGATATGGAATCCGCTATGGTGGACGAGGTTTCGGACCAAGTTATTGACTTAATAGGCTGCAAAAAAGAAGATATTATCTTAGCTAGTGGAAAAACAGGTATAGGTATCCAAGATTTAATGGATGCAGTAGTGGATAGGATACCATGTCCAAAAGGAGATCCTCAAGCCCCCTTACAAGCATTGATTTTCGACTCTATGTTCAATTCGTTTAGAGGTGTCATTGCCTACTTTAGAATATTGAATGGCACCATGAAAAAGGGCGATAAAGTTCGATTTTTCAACACAGGAAAAGTATATGATGCCGACGAAATAGGTGTGCTTCAAATGTCACAGATACCCAAAGCAGAGCTTTCAGCTGGCAATGTAGGTTATATCATAACAGGTATTAAAGAATCAAAAGAAATAAAAGTAGGGGATACTATCACCCAACACAACAATCCATGTTTGGAAGGAATTCATGGTTTTGAAGAGGTGAAGCCGATGGTATTTGCAGGTCTTTATCCGATAGAAAATGAAGACTTTGAAGATTTGAGAGATAGTTTAGAAAAACTCCAACTCAACGATGCTTCTTTAGTATTTGAACCGGAATCTTCTATAGCTTTAGGGTTTGGTTTTAGATGTGGATTTTTGGGAATGTTGCATTTGGAAATCATCCAGGAGCGATTATCTAGAGAATTTGATCAAGAAGTCATCACTACAGTTCCAAATGTGTCGTATTATTGTTATGATCATAAGGATAATAAGACATTGATCAACACACCCAATGATTTACCTGACCCTACGCTTATCGGCAAAGTAGAAGAACCATATATTAGAGCTCAAATCATCACAAAACCAGAATATATAGGCTCAATAATGACGCTTTGTATGGAAAAAAGGGGAACTCTAACAAAACAAAGTTATCTGACACCAGAAAGAGTAGAGTTGTCTTTTGAAATGCCATTGGCAGAGATTGTTTTTGATTTTTATGATAGATTGAAGTCTATTTCGAGGGGTTATGCATCTTTTGACTACCAACAAATAGATTTTAGACAGTCGGATTTGGTCAAGTTAGATATTAGACTCAATGGAGAGCCTGTAGATGCCTTATCTTCATTAGTACACCGGTCCAAAGCTGAGTATATTGGGAGAAAAATGTGCTTAAAGCTCAAAGAATTATTACCAAGACAACAGTTTTTGATAGCTATTCAAGCCTCTGTTGGTGCCAAAATTATATCTAGGGAAACCATTTCAGCATTACGAAAAGATGTAACCGCCAAATGTTATGGTGGGGATATATCACGTAAGCGTAAACTTTTGGAGAAGCAAAAGAAAGGTAAGAAAAAGATGCGCCAAATTGGAAATGTAGAAGTACCTCAAAAAGCATTTTTACAAGTATTGAAACTAGAAGATTAACATTTTATATTTTTGCTAAAGATTTTAAGTATATAAAACCATGATTGCAGCCATAATTTTAGTTTTTGTTTTAGGCTATATAGCTATTGTTTTTGAGCATCCTCTTAAATTGGACAAAACTGTACCCGCACTTTTTATGGGAGCACTCATGTGGGGATTATTGGCAATAGGTTTTAATTCAGGAATTCTAAGCGTCATCGATGGTCATGAAAATGTATTTACCCTTCTTGGTGCCTCACCTGACCAACAAGAGGTGCAGATGCATGGTTTTTCTGAAGTGTTGTTACATCATCTCGGTAAAGTAGCAGAAATTTTAATTTTCCTTATAGGTGCCATGACCATTGTGGAGCTAGTGGATTTACATAGGGGGTTTGATATCATTAAAGAGTGGATAAGCACCCGAAATAAAAGAAAATTACTTTGGATCATAGGGATAATCGCATTCATGCTTTCCGCAATTATAGACAACCTTACTGCTACAATTGTTCTTATAAGTATTTTAAGAAAAATTGTTCAAGACAAACAAGAACGCCTTTGGTTTGTAGCATTAATTGTGATTGCGGCCAATGCAGGCGGCGCATGGTCTCCCATCGGTGATGTCACTACCACAATGCTTTGGATAGGTAAAAAAGTAACAACTGTAAGCTTAGTAGAGCATATAGCGATACCTGCTATTTTATGTTTTGTTGTTCCTTTTGCTATTGCTTCATACAAAACTGTATTTAAGGGAGAACTGAGCGAATACCAATTAAGAGTAGATCAGCGTGCAGCTAAGCTTTTGAGTAGCCGTACTATGTTGTTTTTAGGACTAGGCATGATAATATTTGTGCCTATTTTCAAAACATTGACTCACTTACCTCCCTATGTGGGTATGATGCTGAGTTTGGCAGTGGTCTGGGCTGTTGCTGAATATATTCATCCTGAGGAAGAATATGATGATGATATTAAACACAAATATTCTCCTCACAAGGCCTTGTCTAGAATAGAGATTTCAAGTATTCTTTTTTTCTTAGGCATATTGATGTCCATAGCCGCTTTTGAGTCAGTTGTAGTGGGTGATGTAAGTCTTCTTAGGGCTGGTGCAGATCAATTGACCAATGCCATTCCTAATCTAAATGTTGTTATTATCCTTTTGGGTATTTTATCTGCGGTTATTGATAATGTACCTTTAGTTGCAGCTGCAATGGGTATGTTTAGCAATCCTACGGACGATCTTCTATGGCACTTTTTGGCCTATACAGCGGGAACTGGTGGGAGTATGCTTATTGTAGGATCTGCTGCTGGAGTAGCTGCGATGGGTATTGAAAAAATAGATTTCATTTGGTATTTTAAGAAAATAACTTGGTTGGCAGCAGCGGGCTTTTTCGCAGGTTGTATAGGTTTCTTGCTGCTCAATTAAGGTAATATCTTTTGTACTCTGACAAATATTATTGGCCAATAAATCACTCTTTGAATGGGCTTCTAATAATGTAATTTTCAGTTGGGTTGACCCAATTGACTACTTTTCCTACGGATAAATTTATGAGTTTATGGGTGTGTTTTATAAGCACAAACATATCTTGTGGTTGCGCCCCTATTGTTGATTTTATTTCAATAGCCGTCCGAGATAAATTGATTTTTTTGCATTTGAGAAATATGGCTTTATGCACCATATCATAAAGCATAGAGAGATATAAGTGTATGTCTTTATTCAATTCAGTGTCATAACCTAAAAAATGAGCTTCTAAAGATTGTTCATGTTGTAGGGTTGTATAAAATCCTACCATATTACCCTCCTGCCAGTAAGAGATAAATTGAAGTTTTTTACCCAAATTCTTTTTTAAGTTTAAGAAATAGGATTTGTCCAAAATGAAAGAGTTAAATTTAGCTTGATCAGAAATTTTTTTGTACAAATCAAAAATGACATCTTGATTCTGAAATATTTCTTCTTCGTTGAGTTCTTTTTTTATTAGGTGACTAGTGGTTTGAAGCGCTTTCCTATATCGAACCCTATATTTAGATTTTAAATCAAAAAGGTATTCTTCCATAGTGGTCCAATGTGATTTAATATCCATTGACATATTGGGTTGTACTGAAAATTTTGTAAAATCTTCAAGCACAAAATTATCTTCATGAGTCAGATTTTCAAAATCCTTTATTATCACTAATCCAGGATTGATGTTTTCACTCTTAAGTTTTTTAATTAAAAGATCAGTAGCATGAGTGAGCAATTCCGTTTGATGCAGTTTTGAAACACTTCTATGAAACCTAAAGCCATAACTACCTGTGACCATAAGATTTCCACACACCAAAGTTGGGAAATTTATAGATTTAATACACTGATTTTTAATCAACTGTTTTATAGAAAACTCTTCTTGTGCTTGCGCTGAACCTCTCAAATTGTCTTCAAGTCTAACATATTTGTATTGAAAATAAAAACAAGCTATGGGTTTTTCGTTGTCATAGGACATGACGTAGTAAGGTGTGATATCACTTGGTGGGTTTTCTTCAATGATTCTTAAATAGTCCGAAGAGAAAAGTAAATCTTCACCTTCAATCAATGAATCCCATTCCATTTCAATGCTCCTTATGCTATCTAATACATAAGTTTCTCTCAGGTAGGACTGAAGAGGTTTCAAAGTACCACATGATTCAATTTTTTTTTTACACCATGATTTAGAATACGAATCAACCATTGACTTATTTATTAGATTTTATAGAACGATAAAAGATTGTATTTAATATCTTAAAACATAAAAAGTTTTTATAAATGATATAATTTTTTTTAAATCATACGTGAATAAAACTTAGTGGTATTGTGTGAAAATTTTTTGAGCGGTGGTCATTGCTTGGCTAAAATTACCTTCATCTATGGGGTGCGTAATATTATGTTGATTCAAAAAGTGAATAAGGTTTTCTGTGGCCATATTGCCAGTCAAATCATCTTTGGCCATAGGACATCCGCCATATCCTTTTATGGCAGCGTCAAACCTTCGACAACCACTGTTGTAGGCGGCTTCTATTTTTTCTATCCACATATGAGGTTGAGTGTGTAAGTGCGCTCCAAATTCTACGTCAGGGTAGGGGGGTATTAGGTGTTTGAATAGATAAGAAATACTGTCAGGTGTAGCAATACCAATAGTATCTGACAAGGCTAAAATTTTAATTTCCATTTCTGCTAATCTATCTACCCACTTTTGGCAAATATCTACATTCCATATATCACCATAGGGGTTTCCAAATCCCATAGAAATATACACGACTGCTTTTTTATTGTGTGCCAAACATAAGTTTTGTATTTCTGAAACTCGTGCTAATGATTCTTCAATGGTAGCATTAGTATTTCTCAATTGAAATGTTTCAGAAATAGAAAATGGGTAGCCCAAGTATGTTATTTCATCATATTGTACGGCCTCCTTCGCACCTCTTTCGTTGGCGATGATAGCTAGAAGTTGGGTGTGAGAATTATCTAAATGAAGGCCTTTGAGAACTTCTGAAGTATCTTTCATTTGTGGAATAGCCTTGGGTGAAACAAAACTGCCAAAATCAATAGTATCATAGCCTACTTTGAGAAGTTCGTTTATATATTGGATTTTGAGTTCGGTAGGTATGAATTCTTTTATGCCTTGCATAGCATCACGCGGACATTCAATAATCTTGATGTCTTTTGGCGCGGGTGCTTTTATTTCTTTAATGTTCATATAATTTAAAACAATAAATAATAATATGGGTTTAATAATCGAGCTTAATTTAATATTGAAAGATAAAAATGGCTCAAAACATAATCGTTTTTTGAAACAATGAGGGCTTAAAAAGCCATGAAATTCAGTTAAGACCACTTTATGAGGTCTTTCCATTTTTTGAATAAGAATCAAATAGGGGGTAAAGCAAACAGAAATTTCTTAACTCAACGACATTGGTTTAAAGAGTGATTGGGGTTACCTTAAAAATAATTTTTTTAAATGAAAAATAGACCTTTTTGGACCGTAATAGGTTTTGTCATGTTCACCATTGGAATTATATCACTTATTCTATCGCTGGTGGGTTTGCGATTTACTTTTTTATCTTTTTTACATAATTATAGTTTGGGCTACACTATTTTTGTTCTCACATTATTATTTGGAGGTATGGTAATACTATATGTGGCTAGAACAGAAATTGAAGAATTAGATTAATTTCCTAAAATTTTAGAATAGTTTATGAAGTTGGGATTATATATTAGTTTTGTTGTATTAATGTTTTATGGATGTGTAGAACCCTTAAGTACATTCGACAAATTACCGCCCGGAATTTGGAGAGGCGTTCTGTTGTTGGATAGGATTCCTGTTATTGCTTATGGTGATGATAGAGATGTTAAGAAAAATTTTGATGTAGATTCAGAATTACCATTTAATTTTGAAATAGTATATGAAGGTGAATCCATGCATGCTATTATTTATAATGGTGATGAAAAACTAAAAACTGAAGATATTGTTTTTGGACGAGATATGGCTACGGGCAAAGATACAGTCATCATAAATTTTTCAATCTACGACACCTCTATTGAAGCTATCTATGAAGATGGAGTTCTTGAAGGGGATTGGATAGTAAATTATAAAGATAATTATAGAATTCCATTTAAAGCTGTACATGGTATCAATAAAAGATTTGATTTTACCAATAGAGAAGCGTACAGTGATATTGGCGGGAAGTGGAAAGTAACATTTGGCACTGAAACAGAAAGCCCATTTCCTGCAGTAGGAATATTTGAGCAAGAAGGAGATAAATTGTCGGGTACATTTTTGACTGAAACGGGAGATTATAGATTTTTGGAAGGTATGGTGATAAAAAACAAAATTTATTTATCAGCATTCGATGGGGCACATGCTTTTCTATTTACGGGTAAGGTTTTAGACAATGGAAGTATTACAGGTACATTTAAGTCCGGTAGTCAATATACTGTGGATTGGCAAGGCACACAATCTGATAATTTTGAACTCAGTGATCCTTTCAAACTGACAAGCCCAACGGGCCAAAAAGTAGCCTTTAGTTTTGAAGATACAGAAGGTAATATGGTTTCATTATCTGATGAAAAATATCTGAATAAATCAAAAATCATTTCAATTATGGGAACATGGTGTCCTAATTGTATGGATGAGACTCTATTTTTAAAAGAATACTTTGAAAAAAATCCTAAAAGCAATATAGAATGGATCTCTATTGGTTTTGAACGATATAAGGAAAAGGAAAAAAACATAGAAGTTTTAAAACGTTTTAAAACTAGGATGAATTTAAGTCATGATGTTTTGTACGGCGGTCTATACCATAAAAATAATGCTACGGAAGCCTTACCTTTCTTAGATGAAATTCTTTCTTATCCTACTTTGATATTTTTGGACAAAAATAATACCATAGTTGATATTTATACAGGTTTTAATGGACCTGCAACGCCTCAATATGAAGATTTTATAGAACGATTTAACAATATAGTTACAAAATTATAAGAACCTTTTTTTTTAAATTGAAATATTTTAAAAGGAATGAAATCACTGATCGAAAGAAGAGTTTGTATTACAGGAGCAACATCTGGAATTGGGAAAGCCACAGCCAAAATATTTGCTAAAAATGGATTTCAGCTTATTTTGACCGGAAGACGGGAAGACCGTTTGGCGGAACTCAAAAACAAACTTGAAACCAAATATGGTATAGAAATAATAACCCTTTGTTTTGATGTGAGAAACAGAGAAGAAACTCTTGAAGCTCTCAATGGGCTTGAAGAAAGTTGGAAACATATAGATATTTTGGTCAACAATGCTGGTCTAGCCAAAGGGTTTGATCCCATTCATCAGGGTAATATTGACAATTGGGAACAAATGATAGATACAAATGTGAAAGGGTTGCTCTATGTCACAAGATTTTTTACACCTTTTATGGTCAGTAATTTATCAGGTCACATTGTCAATGTGTGTTCAACGGCTGGTCATGAAGTTTATCCTAATGGAAATGTTTACTCTGCCACAAAATATGCGGTGGATGCACTCACAAAAAGTATGCGCTTAGATTTGTACAAATTCAAAATTCGCGTGAGTCAAGTGTCTCCCGGGCATGTAGAAAATACAGAATTTGCGTCAGTAAGATTTGATGGAGATGCAGAAAAATCCAATATTTATCAAGATTTTGTTCCCCTTAATTCAAAAGATGTAGCTGAAACAATTTATTTTATTTGTACAAGAAGGAAGCATGTAAATATTCAAGATGTTTTGCTCATGGGGAGTCAACAAGCGGGAAGCAACTTTATTGATAGGTCTGGACGTTAATTTTTTTATTTTTTTTTAATTTTATATTTGACGTTTTTCTAAATATGTATATCTTTGCGCCAAAATAAATTATTATGAACCCCAACAAAATTTTATTAGGAACAATTGTATTTTTACTGATGAATACACTAAGCTTTTCGCAAGCTGGAGTATTAACTGATTCTAGAAAATCTTCGGAAATATATCCCTACGAGGTATCTGTTTTCGTAGGTATGGCTTCTTACGAAGGTGACCTCGTTAGTTTTAAAGACAATGATGTCAATTTATTTAATTCATCTGGTGCAGCTTTTGGTTTTAATTTCAATTACAATGTAAATTCTAATTTTGGCGTAGGATTAGGATATAGACATGGTAAAATTAAAGGTGATGACGCTGACGCTGATGCGCTTAGTGGAAGAAGGGCCAGAGGTTTTTCATTTACCAATAATTTGAATGAAATTACATTAAGAGTTGAATACGCACCTTTAGGACACAAAGGTTATAAGTTGACGCCATATGTTTATTCTGCTCTTGGCCTTTTATTGAGCAATCCTGACATCAATTTTAATGAGAATAGACAATCCGATGATATGAAAGCTCGTATTCAGAAAGATAGAAATGAGATTTCTAACACTTCAATGGTCTTTCCAATAGGTTTGGGTCTGAAATATCAGATCAGTGACCAATTTTCTTTAAAAGCTGAAGCTGCCTTGAGAGTGGGTGCCAATGATTATCTTGATGGAGCTAGTCACTCTGCTAGTACTTCACATAAAGATTATTATGGTATGGGAGGCGTTTCAGTAAGCTATTCTTTTGGAAAGGGAAAAGGAAGAATGATTAAAGAAATATAATTTCAACTTTGGGACTTTGATTAATGGTTTAAAAGCGAATAGTATTTAAATTCATAATTATCATTATTTCACTTATTCAATATCATGGGAATAAGAAAGTATATTAAATAACATAAAAAAGGGAATACTTAAAAATATTCCCTTTTTTTATAAGTTTTATTGATAGGGTTTCAACTTAAATCACATCATTTTATATGAAGATAACTCAAAAATTCTTTTTTTCTATCTTCTTTTTCAAAAGCACCCGAAAAAGATGATGTTACGGTACTGCTAGTAATATCTTTTATTCCTCTTGAAGAAACACATAAGTGAGTGGCTTCTATGACTACTGCCACATCTAAACTACCTGTCATTTCTTTGATTTCGTTAGCTATTTGGATGGTCAATCTTTCTTGAACTTGAGGTCGTTGGGCATAGTACTGAACAATTCTATTGAGTTTTGAAAGACCAATGACCTTCCCATTAGAAATATAGGCCACATGAGCTTTGCCAATGATGGGAACAAAATGGTGTTCACAATGCGAATATAATGTTATGTCTTTCTCCACCAACATCTCATTGTAATTGTATTTATTATCAAAGAGTTTGACATTGGGTTTGTTTTTGGGATTTAGTCCACTAAAAACTTCTTCGACATACATTTTTGCAACTCTGTGAGGTGTGCCTTGAAGACTATCATCTTCCAAATCTAAACCTAAAGTGTGCATTATTTCTCTAAAATGATATTCAATCTGGCGAATCTTCTCGATATCACTAAGCTCAAAAGCATCAGGCCTCATGGGCGTCTCAATACTCGTCATAAAATGGTCATCTCCTTCCACCATATATTTTTCACTAAGAGATACTTCTTCTTCTACCGAATGATAATGATTATCGTATTTTTTTAGATTTTTTGTATTTGACATTTTATTTATTTTTTGTCAAAACGTTAAAAACTACATATTGTTTAATAAATTGACTTAAAATGTTAAACAAAAAACATAAGATTTGAATATTTGCTCAATATAAGTAAGTGGAAATGATGTGTAAAAATTATTGACCTGTATAGAAATTGTAATCACGAATGATTTTAGAAATAAAGTGTTCATGGTGTTCCTGTGCAATAATACCACTGACTTCTTCTATCTTTTTGACTAATTTTTTCATAGTTTCAATATCATTGTTTTTCCTTGCTGTTAGATAAGTATCTTTTATTATTCTCATGTCATTATCACTAAACTTAATGACGTCTGGATAAGTAGGTTCATAATTATCTGCAATTTCTTCCAATATAGTATGTCCAATAGTCAAGGTTTTATTTAGGGAAATCACTGCTGTACCGGCAGCCAAATCGCCCAATCTTTGATGTTTTTTTGACGCCGAAATCGAAATAAAACCAATTATACCCATAGAGATACCAAAATCAACCAACCTGAAAATCCAGCGTGTCATGTGGTCCATAATCGAAGTTTGATAGCCGTCTATCTTTATAACTTTGATGTTCATGATTTTTTTGCCTACTGTTTGTCCATTCATTAATGTCTCTAGAGTAAGTGTATAAAACATTGCTGGAAGCAGAAAAACTATATTAGTGGCCATTGTTGACCAATAATCTATGCTTTGGGAAGCGCTAATGACATTATTCGCCAAATAATTGAGCACAAAATAGGCATAAGTATATTTTATCAAAGAATCAATGATATATGCTGCCAGTCTATTGCCAATCGGCGAAACTTTAAAATTTATATTGACATTTTGCGTTGTATTGATGCTTATATCTGACATTATTCTTACTTTTGTACCTCATGAGAGAAGTAGCCTTTATAAAACGTAATAAACATAAATGGATAGCCTTTGATGAGGCTATCAAGGGCAAAGTTAATATTAATCCTGAAGAATTGGCTGATTTGTATATACAATTGATCAATGATTTGTCATTTTCTCAAACTTATTATCCAAAAAGTAAGACCACAGCCTATTTAAATGAGCTGGCAGTGCAGGCCTATCATTCTATTCATGATGTTCCCATCAAGTCCGAAAACTTTCTCAGTCGTTTTTTTAGGGAAGAGGTTCCTACACTTATGAGGGAAAACGTAAAATACTTGTATTTGGCATTTACAATATTTTTTGTCACAGTTGGCCTTGGAGTTCTTTCTGCCTTGTATGACGATAGTTTTGTACGTTTGATATTGGGAGATGATTACGTCAATATGACATTAGACAATATTGCCAAAGGCGATCCAGTCGCAGTTTATAAATCTGGATCTGAAATAGGTAGCTTTATAGGAATAACCTTCAATAATTTGTACGTAGGTATGCGCTGTTTTATATATGGAGTCACTGGTGGATTGGGCACTGCTTTTGTGATTCTTCAAAATGGGGTCATGTTGGGAGCTTTTCAGACGTTTTTTGGACAGCAAGGTGTTTTTTGGGAAAGCGTAAGAGGAATTTGGATTCACGGGTCCATGGAGATATTTGCCATAGTGATAGAATCTATGGCAGGATATATATTGGGAGCGAGCCTACTGTTTCCAGGATCTTACTCGCGTTTAGAATCTTTTAAAAATGGCATGAAAGTAGCCCTCAAAATATGGTTAAGTACAGTACCTTTTACTATTGCTGCTGGATTCTTAGAAGGGTTTGTGACAAGGTTCGCTGGTGTAATGCCCAACATCTTTAGTGTCATCATTATTTTGGTGACTTTAGGCTTTATATCTTGGTATTATTTGGTTTTTCCATTCCAAAAAAACAAAATAACTCCATAGACATATGTTAAACCCAACAAGCATAACAAATATTAAACGTCTGTCAAAACTCTTTATCAATTATAGAGAGGTCTTTACTATTGAACTCTTTGAACATGGTTTTTTATTGAAGATGGCGATAGTCCAAAATGAGATATCAAAACTCAAAGATAGAATGATATCAATGAGGCTTTTTTTGGTTTTATTGGGGCTGATATTTATGTCACTAATGAAGATACAAGGGCAAGATACTGTACTTCAATACCTTGATGCGCAGGAGGTAAAGTTTGAAGAGGACTTCCAATCCAAGTATAAGTCTAAAGAATTTCAATATAAACTACCCAATAAACCTAAAGTTGTTAGCAACCAAAATTGGGGGCCATGGGTCAATCATTTACTATCATTGAGTAAATATTTACTATATTTATTGCTCATTGTCGCCGTAGTCATCGTTGTAAGAGAATTGGCCCAACGAATACAAAAAGGTGATAAGAACAATGATTTATCTACAAATGTTAAGATAATATCGGAAGATGTAGAATTGAATTTTACAGATGAAAACCTTGATAAACTCATATTAAAAAACAGTAATGAAGGTAATTACAGAATGGCGCTTAGATATCATTTTATAAAAGTTTTGAAGATGATGGTATCTAAAAATATAGTTGAGTGGGATCCTGATAAAACCAATACAGACTATAGGTACGAGATTCAGTCTTTGGCGTTGTCCACAAAATTTAGTACGGTGTCACGCATTTATGAATATGTTTGGTACGGAGAGTTCTTACTTGATATGGACCAATATTTACATGCTAAATCTCAGTTTGAAGATATTTATCAAGATATTGAAAGCTTTAAATTGACTACAAGATGAAAGGAATCAACTCACAATCTATAACTTTTATTATTGTCGTTTTTATAGCTCTCGTGTTATTCGCCTTTCTAAAACCCAAACCTACAGATTGGAGCTATTCTTTTTCTTTGAAAGGTAAAAATCCTTTTGATTTACTTATTTTTGTAAATGAACTAGACAGTGTTTTTAATAAAAATATTGATTTAAAATTTTATTTTGAGGACTTGTTAGGTTCTGAAAGAGATGATTTTAATAGAGATATTGAATTTGTTGATAGTACAGAAATAGTCACATTAATGTATGTCGAACTCAATAACAATTGGGATACTTTGATGATGGAAAAAGTATTATCAGCTGTGGCACATGGTCATAGTACATTTGTGAGTACAACGCAGCTATCAGCGTATTTTACTGATAAATTAGGTATTGAAATATATTCGCCGTTCCCTAGTGGTGTGTATTTTCGCGACTCTGTCCAATACAGTTTAAATCTTTCGCCACAAATCAAAATTGTTGATAATGTTGGTGTGAGTGGGGCTCATTTTGTTAAATATGACACTACCATCACAAAAGTTTTAGGACATGTAACAGATGAAGTGGAGAAGCCTAATTTTTTAAAAATAAGTTATGGTTTGGGCTATTTTTATATCCATACCGAACCTGTTTTATTCACCAATTATCACATGTTACGGGGCTCAAATTACAAATATGTTGAATCCTTACTTTCTAATTTCTCTCAGGAAAACCCAATAGTATGGGTGCAATATTACCATTCAAAAAAGGTGGTGTCTAATGGTGTTTTAAGATATATTATGAGTCAGCCTCCGCTCAAATGGGCTTGGTTATTGCTTTTGGCGGGAATTTTATTGTTTATTATTACACATTTTAAAAGACCTCAACGTATTATTCCCATCATTCCACCTATTGAAAATACAACATTAAAGTTTGTGGGGTCTATAGGGGATTTATATATGCGGAAGTCAAGTATTAGACATCTTATGGACAGGAAAATAATATATACATTAGAAAAAATACGTACTCAATATTTATTATCTACCGACATTTTGGATGATACATTTATTCAAAAATTGACCAATTTGAGTGGCCAAAAATTTGAAGTGGTTCGCCGTATGATATTTTTGATTCAAAAACACAAAGAGACAGATTATGTTTGTACAGCAGATGATTTAAGACGTCTTAGCCAATCCATAGAAAATTTTTATTCATACTCAATAAATTAAAATATGATAGAGCACATCCCAACTGAAAATGAAAGTAATGAGAGATCATTCCATTCACCCCATAGCGACTTATCTCAGATGAAAAACCAGATGAGTGAAAATACTCTTATACCCGATTTAGAAGAGCATCCTTTGGTTTTGAAAATTAAAGCAATAAAGAGTAACATACAATCTGTAATAGTAGGCCAAAATGAAGTCATTGACAAAATACTTGTATGTCTCTTGGCCAATGGTCACGTTTTGATAGAAGGCGTACCTGGTGTAGCTAAAACTTTATTGGCTAAATTATTGGCCAAAAGTGTAGAAAGTAAGTTCAACAGAATTCAGTTTACGCCGGATTTGATGCCTTCAGATATCATTGGTACTATGGTTTTTGATCCCAATAAAAAAGAGTTTGAGTACAAAAAAGGGCCAATTTTTTCACAAATAGTGCTGATTGACGAGATCAATCGTGCACCTGCAAAAACTCAAGCCGCTCTATTTGAATCAATGGAGGAACGCCAAGTAACGGTAGATGGAACAACCTATCATTTAGATCATCCTTTTATAGTTTTAGCTACTCAAAATCCTATTGAACATGAAGGAACATATAGGTTACCTGAAGCTCAATTAGATCGTTTTCTTATGAAAATATTTGTAGATTATCCTACGCCAGGGGACGAGATAGAAATATTAATGCGCGAAAATGGGCAAAAAGATTTTGATAAAACTGAGCAAATTAAATCTATTGTCTCTGCCCAGGAAGTTGTTCAATTGCAAAAACTTGTGAAGGAGGTTATTGTTGAACACTCTATTATTCAATACATTGCTCAAATCGTTACACAAACTCGACAACATCCCTATCTATATATTGGAGCTTCGCCAAGGGCTTCGATAGCATTACTCAATACATCCAAAGCATGGGCCCTCATTCAAGGTCGCAATTTTGTTATTCCTGATGATGTGAGAGATATGGCCAAAGCCATTTTAAATCATCGTATTGTTGTCGCCCCCGAACGTGAAATGGAAGGTATAACGGCACATTTTGTTATTCACCAAATTGTTGAAAAAATTGAAATACCCAGATAAATTTTATATGGCTTATACCATATATATCGATGTTTTTATAAATATATTTTTTCTTGTTGCAAATAATCAATTATCTTTACGTTTTTATTAGACATTATGAAATATATAAATCTTTTATTTTTAATTTTTTTCTTGACCTTTTGGTCTTGCAAAAACACAGAAAAAGCCGACTTAGTCATACATAATGCCGACATCTATGCTGTGGACACAAGTTATGTTGGTGACGCCATGGCCATAAAAAAGGGAAAAATATTGGCTGTGAATACATGGGAAGCCATTCAAGATCATATTGATGAAAATACTGAAGTTATAGATGCAAAAGGTAACTTTTTGATGCCAGGTTTTATAGAAGGGCATGGACATTATTCAGGTTTGGGTTATAGTTTGATGAATTTAAATTTCTTGACATCCAAATCTTGGGAAGAAATCATAGATGCCGTCCATCAAAAAACTAAAACTACTCCTGAAGGGGATTGGATAGTGGGTAGAGGTTGGCATCAAGAAAAATGGGATAGCATTCCAAAACAACAGGTATATGGTTACCCTTTTCATGACAGTTTGAGTGCCATGAGCCAAAATCACCCTGTGGTGCTTTATCATGCTTCAGGACATTCTTTATTTGCTAATAAAAGAGCAATGGAACTTGCTGGAGTAACAGTAGAAACGCCGAATCCTGTAGGAGGAGAAGTCGTCAGAAATTCCAAAGGTGAAGCCATAGGTGTGTTTGAAGAACGGGCCATGGACATCATATCAAAAGTATATAATAATTATGTAGAGACTATGGATAAGTCCAAATTGGATTCCATTTGGTACTCAGCGATTACATTGGCCGAGGATGAGTGTCTTCAGAAAGGTATTACATCATTTCAAGATGCTGGAAGCAAATTTGATGAGCTTGAGCGGTACGAACTCTTAGCTAAAGAGGGTAGAATGCGAGTAAGACTTTGGGCGATGGTTAGGCATAGTGCGGAAGAAATGAAAGACGTTTTGAGTCAATATAGAAAAATAAATATTGGAAATGGCTATTTTACTTGTAGAGCTATAAAATCTGAAATTGATGGTGCTTTAGGTGCTTTTGGCGCTTGGTTATTAGAATCTTATAGCGACAAACCTGGCTTCAAAGGACAAAACACTACTGATGTTTATGAGGTCAAAGATATTGCTGACTTAGCGGTGGCTAACGACATGCAATTTTGTGTCCATGCTATAGGCGACAGAGCCAATAGGGTAGTGCTTGATGTTTTTGAAGGCGTGTTTTCTCAAAATCCCGCACTTTTAGATCATAGATGGCGAATAGAACACGCTCAGCATCTCAATCCTGCAGATATACCAAGGTTTGCAAAAAATAAAATTATTGCCTCAATGCAAGGCATTCATTGTACTTCCGATGCGCCTTTTGTAGTGAAAAGATTGGGCGAAGAACGTTCTCAATTAGGCGCTTATGCGTGGCGTTCGCTTTTGGATGCGGGTGTGATTGTGGCTAACGGTACAGATGCTCCGGTGGAAGATGTAGATCCTTTAAAGAGTTTTTATGCCTCTGTAACTCGCACCAGAGCGGACAATGGTTTAGTATTTTACAAAGAACAAAGCATGACAAGAGCTGAAGCCATATATTCATATACTTTGGGCAATGCATTTGCTGCTTTTGAAGAAAAAGATAAGGGTTCGCTCAAGATTGGTAAAATGGCTGATTTAGTTTTGCTAAATAAAAATTTGGTGACATGTTCTGATGACGAAATACTTCAAACAAAGGTTTTGATGACAATCGTCGATGGCCAAATAAGATACAAAAGCAAATAATCTTTGAAATATAAATCGAGAGTTTAATGTGTCTTATATAGATTTGCGGAAGTTGTTTTTAATTGAGCTGACAGTATAGATAAGTTGTTTTTTGTAAGAATACATATTTTTTAATGTTTTTAAATCTAATTGGTATGAAACCTATTGTATTAATTTTTATTTTTCTTTGTGTCAACATTTTTAGTACGCATTCTCAAAAATACATTAACTCTAAAGTGTGCGGTCATGATTTAGTGATGAATGCCATGGAGAAGGAATATCCAGGATTTAAAGATCAAGTCAAAAAAGTTTTTGATAATGCTAAACGGGCGAGTCAATTCAATAGTAGATTCGATGGAGAACAACTTATAGTTCCTGTAGTCTTGCATGTAGTGTGGAAAACAGATGAAGAAAATATTTCAGACGATTTAATAAATAGACAACTCAAGGTTTTAAATGAAGTTTTTAATCTTGAAAATGGAAATAGAAATGAATTACGTGACATATTTAAAGATAGACAAACGAATCCTAATATAAAATTTGAACTACAAGAAGTAAAAAGAGTAAAAACGACTGCCAATTTTGCCTTGTCATTTACTTTACAATTGCCGGATAATGTCAAAAATGCAAGAGACGGAAGTCTAGCTGTTGACCCGGATAATGTATTGAATATTTGGATATGTAAAATACAACCTATACCTTTCATTGGAGGGCAAATTTTGGGCTATGCTTACCCACCTGCAGGACTTTCTAATTGGCCTCAGGGCGCTAGTGCCCCTTCACGTGGTTTAGATGGTGTAGTACTTGATTTTAGAGTTGTTGGTCCCGATAATCCTGTCAAGCTAGACATACAAGGAAGACCTTTCGAGTCGCAAGGACTCACTATTGTTCATGAAATTGGTCACTATCTAGGTCTTCGCCATATTTGGGGCGATGGAGGAATTTTTGGTGGCAACAGCTGTACCGAAGATGATGGCGTGGAGGACACACCTAACCAAGGCAGTAGTTCTGATTTTAATTGTGACTTCACACAAAATACTTGTACCGATGCACAAAGTGATCTTCCTGATATGATAGAAAACTATATGGATTACAGTTCAGAAGAATGCCAAAATACTTTCACTAAAGGGCAAGTAGCCATTATGAGAGCGGTGTTGAGAAATGAACGCAATGGTTTGATCTCTTCTTCAAACCAATGGATGAATCCGTCAAAATTTAGAATTTATCCCAATCCATCCACAAATATCATTCATTTCGATTATCATTCAGATTTCGATAGAATATCCATTGTAGATATTTATGGTAATGTTCTCATTCAGAAAGACAATTCTGCAGTAAACATTGATATATCACACTTAGCCAATGGAACATATATCATGAAAATATATGCCCAAGATGGTGTATCAACTTCGCCATTTGTGAAGTTTTAACTTGATGTAACACCAACGACAGCTCGCTTGATACAAAGGAGAATCATGATCCCCGTTGGATATTCATCCTACTGGGTAAACAGGGTATTCCACCTGCATGTACCACGTCAGCCAATGCAACTCTGACCATTGCCTTATCAAACGAGTGGCATCATTAAAAGTAAACAAATGATATCAGACTTTACTTCTCAATTTTGTCCATTTATCGGGCACTTTTGATGGGCCGATGGTTACTTAAAATATGAATCTGAAGGAAAAATTTTGCCATCAGGATGTGTTTTATCCGTTACAGAATACACAAAACCTGGTTGAATAGCATAAGCGCCATATTGTCCCTTTTTGTTAATAGCTAAAAATCCAACTTGAAAGTCTTTTGCTTTTGTGGGATTGATTTTTATTAGTCTTTCAATGGCTAATTTACAAGCTTTTTCTGGATGATGACCTTGACGCATATATTCGACTACGAGATGAGTACCGCATATTCTAATCACTTCTTCACCTTGCCCTGAGGATGTGGCTGCTCCAATCTCATTGTCCACATATAGACCAGCGCCAATAATAGGTGAATCACCGACTCTTCCATGCATTTTGAAACCCATTCCACTTGTGGTACAAGCACCTGCCACATCTCCTTCCTGATCAATCGCCAATAGTCCCATAGTATCGTGATTGAACTCTCCATTTTCTAAACGAGAAGGAGGTGCTATCTTGGAATTTTTGTTTTGGTCTAATTCTATGTTGATAATAGGTTTATACTCTGATTTTTTCAACCAGTTTTCATATGATTTTTCTGCATCTTCGGATAATTTGCCGTTTTCTATTTCAAAACCTTCTTGTAGTGCAAATTGCAATGCGCCTTCGCCTGACAGCATAACATGGGGTGTTTTGTCCATGACTCTACGTGCTACACTTATGGGGTTTTTTATTTTTTGTAAAAAGGAGACACTGCCACAATTGTATTTGTGGTCCATTATGCAAGCGTCGAGAGTTACAAATCCGTCTCTATCTGGATTGCCTCCCAAACCTACACAACAGTTAATGGTATTTTCTATTTGATTGGCACCTTTTTCGACAGCATCAATTGATTTTTGTCCTGATGATAAATATTTCCAGGCTTCTTGATTGACCGCAATGCCACTATCCCATGTTGATATTACAATAGGTAAAGCATTGGGAGAAATACTTTTTTTATCACTATCGCAGCTAATAAATAAAAGTAGCAACAAGGCAGTGAAATATAAATTGAAAATTTTTTTATTCATAAAAATTCGGTTTAAAGAAATTAATCAAATTCTTGTTCTATGAGTTTTTTTCTGGCCTCTACATAGTTTTCCCATTTATTGACCACTGCTACAAAATCGTCAGGGAGAGGAGATTCAAAAAACATTTTTTTATGCGATACAGGGTGAGTAAACCCTAATGTACGGGCGTGTAGTGCTTGTCTTGGCATTAGCTCAAAACAATTATCAACAAACTGTTTATACTTATTAAATATAGTTCCTTTGAGTATTTTATCTCCACCATATCTTGAATCATTAAATAGGGTGTGACCTATATGTTTGAGGTGTACACGGATCTGATGTGTTCTCCCGGTTTCTAATTTACACTTCACCAAGGTGACGTAATACATTCTTTTCAAAACTTCAAAGTGTGTGACAGCGTGTTTGCCTTGCTCACCATCAAGATATACTGTCATGAGCATCCTATCTTTTTCGTGCCTTCCTATATTGCCTTCAATGGTTCCATGATCTTCTTCTATGTCTCCCCAAACCAAAGCCAAATATTCTCTATCAATGGTATGGTCAAAAAACTGTTTGGCCAAGTGTGTCATCGCCAATTCATTTTTTGCAATCAAAATCAATCCCGAAGTATCTTTATCAATTCGATGCACCAACCCTGGCCTATCGAAAGAATTACCCTTCATTATTGGGAGAGTTTTATGTTGAAAATGATAAAGCAAAGCATTGACCAAAGTTCCGGAGGAGTTTCCTACACCAGGATGAACTACTAAGCCAGGTGGTTTATTGATAACCATTAAAGATTCGTCCTCATATACGATTTCTAAGGGTATATTCTCTGGTTCTAAATGTTCAGTTTTGTTGGGGTCTGAAGGCAGAACAATCGATATTTCATCAGCTGCTTTTATTTTGTAATTAGACTTGATGTTTTTTTGGTTGACCAAAATACAGCCCACTTCTATAGCATTTTGTATTCTATTCCTTGAGACTTTGTCAAGTCTTTCAAGCAGATATTTATCTATGCGAATAGATGTTTGACCTGGATCAACTATTATTTTTTGATGTTCATAGAGCTCATCGGAAAGAGATGTTAAATCTGCTGCTTTTATTGTTGCCATTATTGTTTAAAATCTATAAGTTATTCCTAAAGACAATCGAAAAATGTCTGTAGGACTTTTTTTACTATCAAACCCTTCAATTGTGGAGTCATTTATTGTAGAATTTGTGTTTTTTTCATAATATCTTGCACTAATTCCGGGCAAATAACCTGTAATTGTTTTTAAATACCACCTGTCCGAAATAGGATATTGAATACCCATATAGGCCCCATAACTCAATGACATACTGTGGGACTCAGATATGTACTCTGATGTGTCTGAATCAGAATCCAAACTTCTCGAAGTAACAGTAAATAGATATTTGAATCCCAAATGTGCTTCAAAGAATAATTCCATTTTTCCCAAATATAGATCAGGATAAAATCTTAGAAATCCAGAATTGCCCCATACATTACTTGTTGTTGAAAAATAATGCTCCTCAGTACCGAAGTTAAAAGGTATATTGATATATTGTGAGCGCTGACCTAATGTGAAATAATACGAATGAATACCCCAAAACAAAGGTTCATTTTGCCTGATTTGTTTTAGAAATGAAAAATCAAAACTAAATCTTGTGTTCAAAGATGCAGATTTAAAGCTGTTTGTCCTGTGTGATGTACCCAATCCTATCTCCAAAAATCTAACTTTATCTTGAGATTTCGAAAAGTTGGACGATAGCATCAACACAACAAAAAATGTTATGGTTAGAAATTTTTGATTCATTAAGTTTTTAAATGACATTTACTTACTTTATTAAATGTATCTTTACTCTTGAAATTAAGTTAACATTACACCTGTACATAAAAGCATAACAATACTATAGCCTTAGTATTAAGTTATCTGTATTGTTTTGTTATATTTATGAGATTAAACCATAGAATATGACAAGTTTACGAGCCAAAAAGAACTCATTGATTAATATACTTGGGCAAAAGTAAGAAAATTTATCGACATCTTGTTCGTTTTTGAGAAGTTAAGCTAAATTTTATCGCAAAATTGAATAAATATCAGAACATAATTCTTGAGGCAAAAATGGAGATAAAAATTAAAAATTCGTGTATTTACTATTAAAATATCTATTTTTTTGCCTTTTTGTTTTTATATTTAATACATATTTTTAATTTTACGTTTTTTAATAAATCGTTGAATTTGATAATTCTAAAATACACGTTTTTATGGGTAGAATAATAAGAGTACTTATTTATTCGATGACTTTGATTGTGCTTTATTTTTTCGTAATAACTTATGTAAATTCTTGTCAAAAAGATAATGAATCTCAAGATGATTTATTAAGTGAGTTAGTTCAACAGTCTTCGGAATTGGAGAATGATAGCATGGTTTTGGACACATCGGAATCTACAGAGGTCAATTATGAGGAGTTGGATAATATTGTGGATGGATTGGAAAAGAAAAACAAAAAAAATCCTATCCCTTCCAATAGTACAACAAAAACAGCTACTCAGTCAACAATTACAAATGGTGCCGGCGATGGAGGTGACTACTTAGTCATGGCTGGCAGCTATCTCATTAAAGAAAATGCAGAATCCATGGCAAGAAAATTAAAAAAATTGGGATTGAATAACGCTGAAGTTGTTATTTTTCAAAATTCAGAATTTCATTCTGTGGTGGCAGCAAGATATAAAAATGAAAATAATGCACTCACTACCATGACAGAACTAAAATCAAAAGGTGTGGACTGTTACGTAAAACGTAAGTAAATATTATGTGTGGACGAAGTTCTCTTACTAAAACTGAAAAAGAAATAGAGCAGAGATTTAAGGCTACATTTTATTCTGAGGAATTAGCGAGATACAATCCTCTTCCCAATTTCAATGTAGCTCCTACACATATGATGCCTGTTATTTTAAGTCAAACCCCTGATAAAATCAATATTTTCAGATGGGGACTGATACCTAGGTGGGCAAAAGAAAAATCAATAGGTGCCAAAATGATTAATGCCAAATCAGAAACTTTGTTGGAAAAACCGGCTTTTAAATCACTTGTGCAATCACAACGATGTTTAGTTCCCATGGATGGTTTTTATGAATGGCGGAAGGAAGGTAAATTGAAAATACCCTATAGAATAGTGTCTCAATTTGATGAAATTTACTCAGTTTGTGGCCTTTGGGATAAATGGATGGATGCAGAAACTAAAGAATTTATTCACTCCTTCACTATCATAACAGTTCCTGCCAATAATAAAATGAATTTCCTTCATGAACGTATGCCTGTTATTCTCACTAAAGAATCTGAAAAACTCTGGTTGGATGAAGATATTCCCTTAAAGGAAAGTTTAACCATTTTGAAAACATGTCCAGATGAAGCCATAGATTATTATCGTGTTTCTGAAAGAGTCAATAGTGTAAAAGTCAACGATGCTGCGCTGATTGATAGAATACCAGAAATCACTATCGGGGTTCAAACCACTTTGTTTTAAAGTCAAGGAGATTATTACCCAAACTCTTATAGTTATCAGTGGAAATTGATTAATAAATTAAGGGTTACTTTGTTAACTTAGATTTGTTAGCCTATATTTTTTCAAAATTTTGCTAATAT
>CAZBCV010000017.1:0-25509 GCA_964490495.1 uncultured Aureispira sp.
CTGTCCAGCCACTACGGGTATATATCGGATGCTGAAAGGTGACTCCCAGTGTATCGCCACTCTCCAATGCCACTTTCCACACTTCTGTGGAATGATGGGCAAAGATACCAGTTATGGGCCGAAACTCAAAGTTTTCATCCAAAGAATTTTCATGTTCAGGTATTTTTTGTGGCAGCACGTGCTTGATGGACGTGATGCGGAAAGGGCCTTTGACACCCTGCTCTGGTAGATTCATCACTACTATATCCTCTATTTTATAGTCTTTGGCTGTGATCCAGTCTTCAGTTAAGGCGAGTTTGGCGGTGGTGGTACCATCGATTTGTGCCATGACTACCTCATACCATTTATTCTTTTCTATTTTATATTGGTCTCTTTCTCTCTGTTCGTCTGAGGTATAGGGGTCATTATATGGCATTAAGTCGTTGATAGTCAAATTATAACCCTGATTGACCGAATTGTGTGCCACTACATATTGCATCAGCTCCAATCTTTCTATATTTGTTGGGCTAACATTCTGTATAGGACAGTATGCTAACACAGGTGTGCCTGCCAGAAAACAACCATTGATACACAATGCAGCTCTACTTGCAAACTTATCGCCGCCTATTCTTCTTTTGATGGCTTCCTTAAAAGCTGGAGGATCTTTGAAAGTTTTGATGAAATTGACGAACTGCTTCCCGATACTTGAACCTTTTATGGCCGTTTTTGCGGCAGCTACACCTCCAGAAGATATTGCATTGACCAATATTTCAAAAGCTATGTATCCTACAGCCACACCTATTTGAAGTGCAACTGTGCCAGAGTTTAAAAACTGCTTGACCATGTCATATAGAGCTGTGCCCGCTGCAATGACTAAAGTGCCGAGCTGACTTTTACCTCTGACAATCAATGTCGATTAGTTAAGGAATTTCTGTTGGGTTTTACACTATCCTGCCTAACTAACCCAGGGCAGGCAAGCTAAATCTTTACCTTAAAATGGAAAGACTTCATAAATAAGTCGGAACTAAACGAAATTGTCCAGACAATGCATTAGAAATTCTTTTATGAAGTTAATCATCAATATTTGCACATTTAAATTAGCTTATTCTAGAACTCCCAGTACATCAAATGACACCCAATTCTTTGCCGACTTTGGTAAATGCTGCCACAGCTTTGTGAATATCCTCAGTCTCATGTCCAGCACTTATTTGTACTCTTATTCGAGCTTTGCCTTTGGGCACTACAGGATAGAAGAAACCAATAACATATATTCCTTCATCTAGCAATGCATTTGCAAATTTCTGAGCCAAAGGAGCATCATAGAGCATAACGGGAGTGATTGCATGTTCTCCTTGCACGATATCAAAACCAGCTTTTGTCATTTCGGATCGAAAGAGGTTAGTATTTTTAGCTAATTTATCGACTAAATGTGTACTTTGTGTCAACAACTCTAAAACTTTTATAGACGCGCCTACGATGGCAGGAGCCAACGTATTTGAAAATAAATAAGGGCGCGACTTTTGCCGTAGCAACTCAACTATTTCTTTTTTTGCTGCAGTGAAACCCCCAGAAGCTCCACCTAAAGCTTTGCCAAAGGTACCCGTAATAATATCTACCCTTCCAAATGCGCCAGAATGTTCTGCCGATCCTCTTCCAGTTTTGCCAACAAAACCCGTGGCATGGCAGTCATCTACCATGGTGATAGCACCATATTTATCTGCCAAATCACAAATTTTATCTATTTGAGCTATCACCCCATCCATTGAGAAAACACCATCTGTAGCTATCATAATTCTACGCGCTCCGTTATGGCGGGCCTCAATGAGTTTGGCCTCAAGATCTGACATATCATTACTTTCATATCTATACCTCACTGCCTTACACAGCCTAATACCATCTATGATGGAAGCATGGTTGAGCGCATCGGAAACTATAGCGTCCTCAGGGCCAAGTAAAGGCTCAAAAAGTCCACCATTGGCGTCGAAGGCAGCGGCATATAAAATAGCATCTTCTTGTCCTACAAATTGGGCAATCTTAGATTCCAATTCCTTATGAATGTCTTGAGTACCACAAATAAACCTTACAGATGACATTCCAAATCCATGGCTATCAATGGCTTCTTTACCAGCTTTTATCACTTCAGGATGAGAAGAAAGACCAAGATAATTATTAGCACAAAAGTTAAGTACATCTTTCCCTGCTGTGGTTTTGATGTGGGCACTTTGGGGTGTTGTTATGATTCTTTCTGATTTAAATAAACCAGCTTCTCTCAATTCATTCAATTCTTGAGCAATATCGGAAATCATTTGGTGTCTGTCTAGCATATTAACTTAAAATTTTATTTTTGATAATTGGGTTTTAAATGAGTGAGCATATCCGTTGTCATGGATGCTAGGTCATATTCAGGCTGCCAACCCCAATCTAATTTGGCTTGACTATCATCAATACTTTCTGTCCATGAGGAAGCAATATCTTGTCTATGGTCAGGCTTGTAGGATACTTCAAAATCTGGAATATGTTTTTTTATTTCATTGGAAATGTCATCGGGCGAAAAACTCATGGCTGCAATATTATAACTCGATCTCACTTTGATACTTTCTTCGGGCGCCTCCATTAAATCTATCGTCGCCTTAATAGCATCATCCATATACATCATAGGCAATCGTGTATTTTCAGCTAAAAAACATTCATATTTACCGCTTTTTAGTGCTTCGTGGTATATTTCAACAGCGTAGTCTGTAGTTCCTCCACCAGGCAGTGACTGCCATCCGATAATACCTGGATACCTGATAGACCTCACATCCACACCATATCTTTGATAATAATAATTGCACCAGTGCTCGCCTGTAGCTTTACTCATTCCATATACCGTGCTAGGCAACATAGGAACATCCTGGGGTGTGTTCATTCTTGGTGTAGTTCGACCAAAAACAGCAATGGTAGAAGGAAAAAACACCTTGTCTAAGTTTCCTTCTCTGGCCAACTCCAAAACTGTAAGTAGTCCATTTAGATTAATATTCCATGTTTTGATAGGATTCCATTCACCATTGGCAGATAAGATAGCTGCTAGATGATAAATTTGAGTGACTTTGTGATCTTGAACTAATTCCTTAAATCTTTGACCATTCAATATGTCCAAAAATTCAAAGGGTTCATTGTCGTCATTATTTTTAGTGATATCGGTGGCTAACACCTGTTCAGTTCCAAACTTCTCTCTCAACTTTTGAGTAAGAACACTGCCTATCTGCCCATTAGCCCCAGTAATAAGTATTTTTGTCTTCTGCATTTTGGTTTTGGTTAAGTGGCTCAAAGATACAGACAATATTTAATTTGAAAGGAAATTTTATAGACTAAAACATTATTTTTTTAATGAAAAATACACTTAGGTCATGCTTCAGATAGAATCAAATTTCATAAACCATTGCATTAATATTCATTCCAGCACCCACAGAAGCAAACATTATGACATCACCAGCGGTCAAAGAGTGATTACCCAATTCATTTTTCATCAATAAATGATATAAAGTAGGAATGGTGGCCACACTTGAATTCCCCAGCTTATGAATACTCATAGGCATAATATCATGTGGTGGTTGTTGTTTAAATAACCTATAAAAACGTTGAATGATGGCCTCGTCCATTTTTTCATTGGCCTGATGAATGAGGATTTTCTTTATTTTCTCTATCGGAAATGTGCTTTTTGCTAAACATTCTGCCATAGCTTGCGGTACGTGCGTCAGCGCAAACTCATAGATTTTTCGTCCATGCATTTTTATATATTTAATATCCGGATTCAATTCTTTATTATAAGAAGGGCCATAATATAAATAAAAAGCTTCATCATGTGCATAGGTAGCAGTACTAAATGTCTTAATTCCTCCATTAAGCGAAGTTGATTGAATGATAGTAGCTCCTGCTCCATCGGCATATATCATACTATCTCTATCATGTTTGTCCACAACTCTTGAAAGGGTTTCAGCGCCTATAATAAGGCAAGTTTTGGCCATGCCTGCTTTTATAAATGCCTGTGCCTGTATGACACCTTCTAGCCAACCTGGACAACCAAATAGCATATCGTAAGCCACACACTTAGGGTTTTTTATTTTTAGTCCATGTTTTACACGGCTAGCCAAACTTGGTAAAATGTCGGTTTGATCGGTTTTATTGGTCACATCCCCAAAATTATGGGCTAAAATGATGTAATCCAATATTTCTGGATCAACCCCTGCATCTTCAATGGCTCTTTGAGCAGCAATGGTAGCAATGTCGGAGGTTTTAAGGTCATCATCGACATATCTGCGTTCTTCTATACCAGTAATATTTCTAAATTTTTCAGCTATTACTTCATTCGAATCTTTTAATGCCGCACCTTCTTCATTGTAAAACGAGTGCTGACAAAAATCTATATTTTTAATTTTGTTTTCAGGAATGTAAACCCCGGATCCAATAATTTTTATGTTCATTTTACTATCATTTTAAAAAAAACGGTATTACCTAAATGGAAGATAATACCGTTTTAAATATATTGTTTAAATTTATATCACTTATTCTTCTCTCAATTTTGACAATAATCTTAAAAACTCAATATATAACCATACAAGAGTAACAATTAAGCTCAAAGCACAAAACCATTCCATATATTTCGGGGCTTGTGCTTCTTCTGCTTTTTCAAAATTATCAAAATCTAGTAACAAATTTAAAGCCGCAACCCCTATAATCACTACGCTTATTCCAATTCCTATAGTTCCTCCTTCATGAAGGTAAGGTACATTAAATCCAAAAAAACTACCTATGAAACTTATTAAGTAAACAACAAATATTGCCCCAGTTGCCATCATCACTCCAGATCTAAATTTTTGAGTGACTGTAATAAGACCACTTTTGTACAACATGAGCATCGTAAATAATGTACCAACTGTCAAACTGATAGCTTGCAAGATAATACCATCCATCATACCGGCATACATTGCAGATATAACTCCTAGTGCGAGCCCTTCTAAAGCGGCATACACAGGGGCTGCTATGGGAGATGTGTGAGGCTTAAAAGTAGCCACTAACACAGCTATCAAACCACCCACTATGCCCACTATCAAAAGAAACATGCTGGGTGTGGCAAAACCAATAAGACCTGTGGCCATTAAAATAGAAACCAATATTAAAGATTTGTTGACTGCCCCAGAGATAGTTGTGGTTTCTTCTCTATTGGTCACCAAACCATCATGACGGGCATATTCTCTTAATTTCTCTTCATTAAGAATGGGATTTTTTGATTCGAAAAATGATTTTGACATACGAGTTATTTTAGTTGATTAAAAAATTAAAGTCTATGATTAAAGTGCAAATTAAATACAAAATATTAAATCGTCGCTAAATATATAGATAATTTATTTAAAAATAATATTAAAGATACCTTATTTCCAATTTCTTGCATTGATTTTTGATACTTCAGGGCATTCTATACCTCCAAAATATCTCAGAACTGAAACTCCAAAAAACGTATATCTATCATTATTTTTAGCATTCCCCCTTTGTCTTCCTGCACTTCCTAACCCCTCAACCAAAGACCTATCAGAGAGCGCTGCTGCTACATCTCCTCTTGTGCTTCTTATTTCTTCCACATCAGCAAAAACGGTACTCACATCATCCAAATAATCTGTAAAAAGAAATCTTATGCTTAAGTCTATATTGACACTCCATACTCTATTCACATCAAATTTAAAACCTCCGCCTAATACCCAACCGCCACTGATGAGTCCATATTCAGAACCTGGAATTTGCCCCTCTGTGCCCAAACTCCTTAATGAGTATCTTGTACCCTCCCATTCAGCAGTAGGGTTGTATCTAAATACATTAAACCCTCCAAACATGTAAGGTGTCATATTGTAGGTAGGATGACCATGTTCATAGGTGAAAAAATTAAACTCCAAGGTATTGGTCCAATCCAATAAATTACTTCTAAAACTTAAGTTTCTATTTCGTTCAAAATTATTATTGGAATTGGCATCATCTCCCCCTACTCTAGCATAACTTAATTGTGTTTTAAGGGCTACTCTTTGGTCAAAATTTCTTCGCGCCATAATACCTACAGCTAATCCTGGCTTTTGTACCAACTGGGCAGTATTGATGTCTCCGTGATAAAAACTGGTGCCTAACCATCCTCCTAACTCAAACCCTTTTTGTGAAAACAAATTCCCAACAAATGTTGAAAAAATGAGCAGTAAAAATATTGTTTTATTTGTCATATCGAAAAGAAAACGCAAATATAGATGTTTTTGTTATGTGAGTTCAATAAAAAAAGTAAAATCTTCAATTTTCGATTGACCATCTTGTTTTTTTTATGAAATATGTAATTTGAGTTACATGAGAATCCCTTCAACAAGAGTATCTTTGCAACACAAATTAATCATCACATGACTAATATCTTAATCGGAATCATCATATTACACCTTATACTCGGTTTTGGTTTTATGTTATGGAAATTAAATGGTCCAGTTCAAGAAGACGACGACAGGTCAAAGCCTCCTACAAAAGATAACGGTTAATATATATCATTAGACCGAATTTACCTCACTTTCACTATTTGACAAAATATGAGATTAGATGTATTGAGTGGTATTCATTAAACACATTTAATCATTGAAAAAATGAGAAGCTCCTTCTGATGAGAAAAAGCGAGTTAACATCAATCCTTATTATTTCCTATTAAATCGTTCTTTTATTGCCCACCCCATTTGGAGACCGCAGTATCACTCAATTCTGTAGGGACATCTTTCTTTTCTGATTCCACTGTTAGAAAGAAAATAAAATAAATAATACGGCCACATAAAATAAACAACAAGTTATCTGATTCAAAAGCATCATACTTTAATAATAAAAATATATATTTGCCGTTTAATTCAATATTAAGCAAATTTCATGACCAATGCACTCATAAGGCGTTTGATTATTTTAGGAGGATTGTCTATTATTGGGATAATTTTTGTCCAAAGTTATTGGTTGCTCAAAACATGGGACATCAAAGACAGAGAATTTGATCAAAGTGTCACAATAGTTTTACGTAATGTCGCTGATAGAATTGCAAAATTTAACAACGTAGTACTGCCTAAGTCAAATCTTGTTCAAAGAAAATCATCTAACTATTATGCCGTAAATGTAAATACTACCATAGACGCCAATCTCTTGGAACAATACCTACAACATGAAATGGACCAACAAGGACTGAAATTAGACTATGAATATGCGGTATATAATTGCAATACTGATGAATTGGTTTATGGAAACTATTGCAGCCACCAAAATATAATTGATGAAAATATAAAGAACAAAAACAATTTACCCAAATTCGATGATCTGATATATTACTTTGTGGTAAGATTTCCGAAAAGAGAAAGTTTTTTGATGGCCAATAAAAATATGACTATCACACTTTCATTACTTTCAGCATTGGCCATAGCTTTCTTTTTGTACTCAATTTGGATAATTATGGAACAAAAAAGGCTTTCGGAACTTCAAAAAGATTTTATCAACAACATGACACATGAATTCAAAACACCAATATCATCCATAAAAATAGCCTCAGATTTTTTATCTAAGCATAAAGATATTGCCAATGATGAAAGGCTTTCAAAATATGTAAGTATTATCAGGCAACAAAATGTACGTCTCAATGATCAGGTAGAAAAAGTACTCAATATTGCAAGGTTAGAAAAAGATAGTATCGAACTAAAAAAGGAAGATTTTGATATCGTTTTGGCCCTTCAAACCATCATTAGCAATGAGTCATTGAAATTAAAAGAAGGACATATTGAGTTTCACTCAGACTTTGAAACCCAAATCATCATGGCTGACAAACTACATTTTATTAATGTTATAGCCAATATGATAGACAATGGAATAAAATATAGCAAAAATGAACCACATATTCACATTTTTTTGAACGATGATGAAGAATATATGTTATTAAAGATTAAAGATAATGGAATAGGTATTGATAAAGAGAACCAAAGCAAACTTTTTGATAAATTTTACAGGGTATCCACAGGAAATATCCACAATATTAAAGGTTTTGGTTTAGGATTGTTTTATGTCAAAAATATTTGTCGTGCGCACGGCTGGCAAATAACTTTAGAATCTGAACCCAACAAAGGTTCAACATTTATAATAAAAATTTTAAAAATCAAAATAGATGAGTGATAGACCAAAAATTCTATATGTAGAAGATGACGAAACCTTGAGCTTCGTAACTAAAGACAATCTTGAAATCAATGAATACGAAGTAACACATTGTATGGATGGAGAAAGTGCTGTCGAGACGTTTATGAAAAACGCTTTCGATTTGTGTATTTTAGACGTTATGCTTCCAAAAATGGATGGCTTTGCAGTAGCAGAAAAAATAAGGAGTGCAGACCCCAATGTGCCTATTTTGTTCCTTACGGCAAAATCCATGAAAGAAGATAAAATTCATGGCCTAAAACTAGGTGCCGACGACTATATTACTAAGCCCTTCAGCATTGAAGAGTTGATACTTAAAATAGAAGTGTTTTTGAGACGAAAATATGTTACAGTCTCTTCAAACGATATCTATAAAGTAGGCGCTTATTCTTTGGATTATAGGAATTTGATATTGTCATTAGGAGAAGAAAGTAGAAACTTGACACAAAAAGAGGCAGACTTACTCAAAATGTTGCTAGATCATAAAAATAACGTAGTCAAAAGAAGTATCATTCTTGAAAAATTATGGGGCGAAGACGACTATTTCTTAGGCAGAAGTATGGATGTATTCATCAGTAGATTAAGAAAATATCTTTCAGGCGACCCTAAAATAAAATTAGATAATATTCATGGTGTTGGGTTTAAACTCATCATACAGGAATAGTATTTGATCATTGAGGTCGATAATTTTTTGTAATTATATCATTATGAAATTCCATCTTCCCATTGCCTTTTCTGTGGATGGCATTGGGCTTAATTTATTTTATATACATGGATTTAAGCGATTTTTTTAGGTTTTTGTTCAAATTAGGAGGTTCAAAAGACACTCTTAAAAGGGATGTCGAATTTTTGAAAAGCCGCAGTCGTGATTTAAAGCAAAACCTTATTCCTTTTTCTCTTCAGGAAGCACAACTTTTATCTTTTTCCTTTTCAAATATAGATGGAAAAATCAAAAGTAGAAATGGCATCGTTGGGATTATTGATACAATTTACTATGAACACCTCATGGTCTTTGCTGCTAAACAATATCACACAGACTATTCACTTATTCTAGTAGAGTCCAAGGAAGACTCATTTATTTTTGTATTTAGAAACAATAAAATGCAAGTATTTATGAATGAAGTCGAAGCGGGCAACATTGATAAAAATGGTACATTTTACAACAAACATGGTCAAGCTATTGCATATTGGGATTGGAATGCATCTTCGCCTACACAACATGTAGAAATAATGGGTAAAAAATTAGGTGTCATTAACAATTCAGCCTCAAAAGATGTGACCACTCCAAGATTGTTCAATCTTTTTGTGGAGCCATCAGAGGATGAATGGAGCATTTTATTATGTCTTGTTCTCGGTAAATTAATTATCGGCGAAAACGCTCTTTAACTATTATGAAAACACCAATTTATAGTGTCATTCTTATGCTTCTATCTCTAAATTTATTGAGCCAAAACAGTAGATTAGATTTAAAAGAGCACTATTACTACATTTGGAAAATAGAGGGTGGGTCAACCATAGTAGGCAAATATGCCCAACAAGATGAATATTATTATTACATAGAAACGTCTGACAAAGATAAATTCCAAATTCTCAAAAGAAATGTCAAAAGCATAGAATTTATCAACGACAAAAAATTCAATTTTTATTTTGAATATCCTGATGGTATAGAATTTCAATATATAACTTTGCCCACTGCTCTGCCACCTCAAAAAGGAGCATCATATTTCCAAAATACATTATTAATACACAATTCTTTTTCGCATGCCATCACTAATAACATTACTTTTGGCGTCAACTATTCCTTTGCAGCAGAAGACCTGATTGGAAAAGCCAATAATTTCAATTTCACAACTGTTTATAGAGCTAAATTACTAAATAACTTATATTTGGGAGGGGGAGGCTTTTGGGGGGTTCGTACCAAAGATGATGAAGAAGAAAGCGTGGGAAAAATATTTTTAATGGCCACCTACGCCTCTGATGGTAAAGATTTTACCTTAGGATATGGTCACACTTATAAAAATTATAAACTAGCCCCAAATCCTACACTTTCTTTCTCGTCATATATCAGATTGGGTAGAAATTTATCTTTTATCACTGAAAATTGGTTAATCAATCATTTTAATCACACCGAACTTATAAGTAACACCGGTTTCAGATACTCCTTTAATCGTAAATCACATGTTACAATTACGGGCTATTCAAACGAAACAATTAGAGACGAAATAGGAAGAATGGTCCCTGTATTATCATTTAATGCTAAATTTTAACGTGGGTTTTATCAACTGAATATAAAGGAGATAAAAACTATTTATGAATAAAATTTCTATCGAGAAATAACTATCTTTTGGCTAGAACTTGATTCCCCATTTTCAATTTCTACATAATAAGTACCTATTGGCCAGTGAGAAACATCCATTGTGTGATTGCCATGAGCAAAGTTACCTGAAAGTATGACTTGGCCATTTATATTGTAAATAGAATATTTTACTGATTTACTAGAAGAATTATAAACATTTAAAACGTCTGATGTAGGGATGGGGAATAACTCCACAGCTCGAAAATCTGAAGACTCTTCGACAGATGATGTACACACCAATCCTTCTATACGTTGAGCAATTTCATCCACCAACAAAAATGGGACGGGCACACTATCTGGTGATTCACCCATACGTACCCAGACCATATTTTCACTTGGAATCACACACAGCAATTGCCCATTTTTCCCTAAAGCACAATACATATCTTTAGGAGCATTAGGCGCCAAATCCCTATTCAATACCAATTGTGAACCTGGCAACATGAGTTTTGATTGTCCATTGAGCCACCACAAATACCCATACGAAGGATTAAGATTTTGCGAAGGCCTTGTAAGCGCATTAATATAGGCAGTATCATTCAAGATAGGTGAATTATTCCAGACACATTTATTGAGCATCAACAGCCCAAACCTTGCGAAACTTCGTGTATTGCTCCAAAAAACATTATTATCACCAGATTTGATAAAAGCCCCGGTAATCCCCGTAGAGTTTCTAAGATTTTGTTGAACAAACACATTAAGTGTCCCTCCTGTAGCTTTACTTAACACATCATCGAGTAAGGTATATGGCGCATTGTGATAAGACCATCTTTCTCCAGCATCAGCTTTATACAACAAACATGAAGGATCAGTGCATCCTGAATTGGCAACACCATCATCTAATCCAGCCGTCATCGTTAATTGATTCCATATAGTGATTTTAGCTTCTTGAGCTGGAGTACAAGAGGTCCACCCTTCCCCAAGGTATTTTGAAGTAGGCTCTTGGATATTCAGATCTCCTTGTTCTTGAGCCAATCCTACCATAAATGCAGTCATTGTTTTTCCAGCAGAGGCCCAATACCATGGTTTGTCGGCAGCGTGATCATCAAAATATTTTTCTAAAACTATTTTTCCATTTTTGAGCAATATGAAAGACTTTGTACCGTCTTGATCTAAGTAATTATAAAAACTATCTACTTTTTTCTCACACCAGCCCATTTCTGTCAATTTTGTTTTTTCCCAAACATCAGAATTTATAGGTGGAAAATATATATTTTGGGCTACAATCCCAAATGAAAAAAATACCAAAAACAAAACTAAAAAAGAGTATATTAAATGCCTCATCGACTTATATTATTTGATGGTATGACAATAATAAAAAGCAATAGTTTAATCTGCTCAAATAATTTTTCCTGAGAAAGAATTACAAAATATAATATTTTTTTCTGAAAATAAGCAAAATTTAAAAAATCTTATTAACTTTATCCTTTGAAACCAATAATATATGTGCCATGACATATAACAGAGTCGCAACAATAGCCTACATCAATGGGCAACCTTACAATATAGTACCCGGCGAAACAGTTCTTTCGTTTGTAAGAAGATATTTTGCCCATGACCATATTCCTACTCTATGTGACGCCCCCAATTTAGAACCTTTTGGAGCATGTAGAGTATGCAGTGTTGAAATGGCATTTTCTAAAGATGGTCCATTCAAAACAGTAGCATCATGCCACACACCTATCGTTTCTGATGCCTACATCCTCACAGAGTCCACTAAAGTTAAAAAACTCAGAAAGAATATTATTGAGTTAGTTTTGACTGACCACCCCTTAGACTGTTTGACCTGTGAAGTCAACAACAATTGCGAACTTCAAACTGTCGCTGCCAAAGTGGGTATTAGAGATGTGAGATATCCCGAAGGGAAAAACCACTTAGATAGACAAAAAGATCTTAGCCATCCCTACATGACAATGGACCTATCCAAATGTATCAATTGCTACAGGTGTGTCCGAGCTTGCGACGAGGTACAAGGCGAACTAGTCCTGAGTATGTCAGGAAGAGGTTTTGACTCCAAAATCATCAAAGGCAATGATGTCTCTTTTTTTGAATCAGACTGTGTGAGTTGTGGTGCTTGTGCTCAAGCCTGCCCTACATCTGCGATATCGGATGTATTCGAAAGTAAATCAGTCTCCGCTGACAAAAAAGTAAGGACTGTATGTACTTATTGTGGTGTGGGTTGTAATCTTGAAGTAGCCGTTCAAGACAACAACGTGAAATCTATTCAAGCACCATATGACGCCGAAGTCAATCAAGGTCATACTTGCCTAAAAGGGAGATTTGCTTTTTCATTTTATAACCATCCGGATAGAATAACTTCTCCTTTATTAAGAAAAGATGGAATTTTGACACCGGTCACTTGGGACGAAGCATATGGTTTTATAGCCAATAAATTGATAGATATAAAAACAAAATATGGGCCTAATGCTATAGCTGGCATCTCCTCAGCCCGATGTACCAATGAAGAAAATTACCTCATGCAAAAATTTATTCGTGCCGTCATTGGCACTAATAATATAGACTGTTGCGCTCGAGTATGCCACTCTCCTACTGCACTTGGTATGCAGCGTAGTTTTGGCACTGGTGCTGCTACCAATTCTATCGAAGATGTCAAACATACTGATTGTATATTAGTTATCGGAGCCAACCCTACAGATGCCCACCCAGTGACAGGCGCCAAACTCAAGCAGTTTGCGATGAAAGGTAAAACGACAATAGTTATTGACCCAAGAAGGACAGAATTAGCAAGATATGCAACACATCATTTAGCCTTAAAGCCTGGCACAAATGTCGCCTTACTCAATATGATGCTTCATTATATCGTAGCGGAAGGACTTGTGAATGAAAATTTTGTTCAAACAAGAACAGAAGGTTTTGAAGATTTCAAAAACTACATACTCAATATTGATATAGATGAAATGGCACTCATTACTGGTGTCGAAAAAGAAAGCGTGAAGGCAGCTGCCATAGCCTATGCAAAAGCTCCTAATGCTATGTCTTTCCATGGACTTGGTGTCACTGAGCATACTCAAGGCACTTTCACAGTAATGCTGATATCCAACCTTGCGCTTATCACTGGAAATATAGGTCGTCCAGGTGTAGGCGTCAACCCGCTCCGTGGACAAAACAACGTACAAGGCGCAGCGGATATGGGCTGTCAACCGCACCAACACGCTGGCTATTTGGATGCCTATGACTCTGAAATCAACCAAAAATATATTGATTTTTATAAAGCACCCGTGCCATTAGAAAAGGGTTACAAAATACCAGAGATGTTTGATGCAGCCATAAAAAAAGACCTAAAAGCCCTTTGGCTTATGGGAGAAGATGTAGTACAGACTGACCCCAATACACAAAAAGTCATAAATGCTATGGAAAATCTTGAACTATTGGTCGTTCAAGAACTATTTATGACTGAAACCGCAAAATATGCAACAGTAGTTCTACCCGGTGCTTCATTCTTGGAAAAAAGCGGTACTTATACCAATGGCGAACGCAGAATTCAAAAACTTCAAAAAGTAGTAGAGCCTTTACCGGGTACCAAAGCAGATGGCCAAATCATTTGTGACATTATGAATACTATGGGTTACAACCAAGGAGATTATAATCCTGAAACCCTTTTGCAAGAAATATCACAAATAGTCCCGTTTTTTGAGGGTGTGACTTGGGACAATCTCGCAGAAAATGGTAAACAATGGCCCGTGAATAAAAACGGTGAAGATACTAAAATACTCCATACAGAATCGTTCAGAAGAGGTTTGGGCAAATTCCATTATTTTGATTGGCAAGAAAGCAACGAAATCAAATCACATGGTAAGGAATACCCCTATATCATCACCACCAACAGAGAACTTGAACACTACAATGCAGGCACCATGACACGCCGCACTAGAAATGTCCAGATCCTTACAGAAGATGTTTTACTTATTCATCCTGACGATGCTCAAAAACATTTTATAAAGAATGGTGACATGGTTTGTGTCTCTTCGCCAAGAGGAAAAATAGATATCAAAGCCAAAATTACCACTCAAGTGAGGCCAGGAGTATTGAGCAGCACGTTCCATTTTCCTGAAATCATGCTCAACATGATCACCAGTGACGAACATGATTCTGAAGCCATGTGCCCCGAGTATAAAGTTGTAGCCGTAAATATTCGAAAAAGCAAAGGCAAAAAAGTAATGATTTAAGACTCAAAGCATATTACTTTGTAATTACGGATATTATGTTTTTATTTTATTTGGGCGTGCCCTTCCGCTGCGCTTCAGGTCAGGCTATCCGCTTTACTTTGTGCCCGCTCCTATCCTTCACGCTGAAACTGAAATTATGTATTAAATAAGATTTTAGTATTGTTTTTGAAGTTTGCCTATTATACAACCATGTATATTAAAAATACTTTCACATTGCGCAATGAAAATATAAAATGCAGTTATAAATTTGTTTCAAGGAAACAACTGAAAAAATTAAATAAAATTATCCCGATAAAAATTCCTAATTTAGGCTTAAAATAAAAAAGTCACAAGGAATGAATAATACCTGGTGACTTTTTTTTCTTAATACTCATCTTTGTTTAATGATTCGGGGGAAGATTAAACGCCAATGAATAAGTCATGTTCTTCCTCCTGAGGAAAACTGACGAACTTTTTCGCTGGTGTGAATAGCTCAACGAAAAAGTTTTTGATAATAAACCAAAACTTGTTCATGGGTAAATAATTTATAAAAATGTTCAATATCTTTATAACGTAGAAAGACCCAAAATGTCTCACTTTTGCATCACAATAATATGTTAAACATCCATAAAAAGTTGATTTTAACATATATTTTACAAAATGACAAACTAAAATCGTAATTATCTAACGAGATGAATGTCTTCTTCATCATCATCCCACACCTCTTTCCAAAATTTAGGAGACTTAACATTTATTTTTTTCTTTTCCGCATTTAGCTTTTTCTTAGGCTTTACAAGTTCACTTTCCTCATTAAAGTGCACAACTTTTTTCTTTAATTTTTTATTATCTTTCATTACGAAACTCTATGTAATTAAACAACTAATAACTTAACAATAATAATATATATACCAATTATAATACAAAAGTGAAAAAATATTTTGAACTACAAAAGGATTTTTCAAAAAAAATTAAATTTTACTCAATTTTTTTTGAAAAACAACTACTAATTAAAAAAAAATAGTGCGCTAAATCAACCTTTTAGTACAGCAATACGTATTAGTAAATATATATCCACTTAATAATTTTTTATGCCACATTTCTTTTTAATTTTAGGACTTCTATTTTGTTTTAATTCTTGTTCCAAAAACAAAATTGAAAAGAGTCTAGATTCCTTAGAAGGCCAATGGGTCTTGCAAAATAGGTTTTACGGCGATGTAGTTGTGCCGCCTTGTGATCAGCAACAAGCTAATGTTATTGAGGTAACAATAGATATACAAAAAGACAAAAATAATACATGGTTGTTTTCAGGCAAATCGGTCATTAACTCATATTTTGGAAAGTTCGAAATTCAACTTTTGGATGAAAATACAAAAAGATTCAGTATAGACATTTCTTCGATGGGTTCAACACAAATAGGAGGATCAAGAGAACTAATGGAATGTGAAACGGAGTATTTTAGATTATTAAGAGCGGCCAAAGAAATAGATTTGACTGAGAATAATTTAAATTGGGGTATCTTCCCACCCAAAGATGCTCCCATATCAAGGGATGGGGGTACTTTTTTAATTTTTAAAAAAATAAAATAAAATGAACGGTACTTTAAAAAAAATAATTGTTTTTCTTTTTTGCGGTATAATATTTTTAGTTCAATCCTGTACGAATAAAAATGATGAAAATGAACATCCATGTGATGATGTAAAGTTTTGTACCGAACTTTTTGCTTCCGTTGGGTTAGAATTAAAATTTGTTTCAATCCAAAAGAACAATTTTCAAAACATTGAAACTTTTTTGGACAGCACTGGAAAGAAAATTTTCAGTAATACATTGAATTCTCCCATTTTCTCGAATGAACCTGGAATCAATATCACATTTATCACTGATAACGAAAAGGATAAAGTCACATTTGAAGGTACTCCCATCACGGTAAAATTTTATTCCACTGGAGGAGGACTTATAAAAGAAGAAAAATTTGTCATACGCCATGATTGTTGTCATGTTGAAAAAGTGAGCGGACCTGATGTCGTTGAAATATAGAATTTAAAGGCATAGATTTTTAAAAATTTGGACAAAGAAAAACCATAAGTTGCTTTTATTGTTATTCCGTAAATAAAAATAATCGATGGATTTCAGAACAGAAGATTTGCTTCAAAAAGCATTAAGGCTAGAATTCTTGACTTCGGACGAGGGACTTTTTTTGTTTGAGAATGCTAGTACTGCAGAATTGATGTATGTAGGAAATAAAATAAAATGGCACCATGTCCCCCACAACAATGTCACTTGGATAATAGATCGCAATTCAAATACAACTAACGTATGTATCGCTAATTGTAAGTTCTGTAATTTCTATCGAAGACCTGGACATGACGAAGCCTATGTAACAACGATAGAGGAATACAAACAAAAAATAGAAGAAACTTTCGCATATGGAGGCGAGCAACTCTTGCTTCAAGGCGGTCATCATCCTGATTTAGGATTAGATTATTATGTCAATCTTTTCAGAGAACTAAAGAGTTTGTATCCTAAATTGAAGTTACATGCTTTAGGGCCACCCGAAATTGCACATATTACAAAGTTAGAGAAATCTACGCATACAGAAGTTCTCAAGGCGCTCAAAGCAGCAGGTTTAGACTCATTGCCAGGTGCAGGTGCTGAAATTCTCGATGATAGAGTGCGAAGACTTATTTCTAAGGGGAAATGTACGGGGAAAGAATGGTTAGATGTAATGCGCGCCGCTCACCAACTCAATATCACTACTTCTGCCACCATGATGTTTGGCCATATTGAAACCAATCGAGAACGCATGGACCATTTTGTAGCATTGCGAGAAGTTCAAAATGAAAAGCCTTCTCAAGCCAAAGGATTTTTGGCATTCATACCATGGCCATTTATGGACGAAGACACCATATTGAAAAAAATAAAAAGAGCCAGAAATCAATCCACAGGCGATGAATATATTCGGATGATAGCTATGAGTCGTATTATGCTGCCCAATATTATCAATATTCAAGCCTCCTGGCTTACAGTTGGTAAAACGGTGGCACAAATGTGTCTTCACGCTGGCGCCAATGATTTTGGTAGTATCATGATAGAAGAAAATGTGGTTTCGGCTGCTGGAGCTGCTTTTAGATTTACAGCAGATGGTATTCAAAAAGCCATACACGAAGCAGGTTTTAATCCCAAATTAAGAAATCAACAGTACGAATATCGTGATTTACCTCAAAATATCAAACAACAAGAATTGAACAAAGAATTGATGGTGGTGGATTAAGTATCACCAGGATAATATCATATTTTAAGCGCTTGCGTCATCCACTTTGTCTAAGGCTTGTAAAATGTCCCAAATTATATCCTCGTGATATTCGACTCCAATTGATAGTCTTACCATTTGGGGTGTGATATTCATTTTTGTACGTTCATCAGGGGCTATGCCAGCATGTGTCATAGTTGCCGGATGCTCAGCCAAAGACTCTGTACTACCTAAACTAACTGCCAATTTGATAAGCTTTAAATTGTTTAGAAAAGTAAAAGCTTCTTTCTCTCCACCCTTAATATCAAAAGAGAGCATAGCTCCAGGAGACAGACATTGATTGTTGAAAGCTTCATATGCCTTGCTTTGTGCAGTGATCAAACCCGGGTAATAAACCCTTTCTACTTTGGTGTGGCTGTGTAATATTTGTGCTACTTTCTGAGCATTGAAGGCTTGCTGATCCATTCGAATTTTGAGTGTTTCAAGACTTCGCATCAAAAGCCATCCAGTGTTGGGGCTAGCCATATTTCCTAAAAATGTTCGCAATGTTTTAACTCTCAGCATCAGCTCATGACTACCTAAAACTGCACCCGCAATGACATCACTGTGTCCACCGATATATTTTGTGGCAGAATACATGACCAAATCAGCGCCGTGTTTCAGAGGGTGTTGCCACAAGGGTCCCATATATGTATTATCGACGGCAGTAATCACTTTTTTACGGGTATCTGAAAAATGAGCTGCAGCATTGGAGCAAGCCCTAATGTCTATAATATCATTGGTAGGGTTGGCTGGTGTTTCTAGATAGATCATTGCCAATTTATCACTCATGCCAGAATCGTTTACTAACTTTTTGAGATCTTTGGCCGATGAAGATGGATGAAAGCCTATAGTTTTAATCCCCATCTTGGGTAAAAATGAATTGATAAAATGATCCGTACCGCCATACACAGGCATGCTATAAAGCAGTAGGTCACCAGGCGCCAAAAACTCTAGTAACACAGTAGTAATAGCAGACATACCACTTTCAAACACTGCACATTCTTCAGCCTCGTCCCATAAACAAAGTCTCTCCTCCAAAATTTGTAAATCAGGATTATTGAGCCTACTGTAAATGAGTCCTAACTTTTCATTCTCATGCTTTTCCCGGATACCATAAGCCACTTCAAAGAAAGCCTTGCCTTCTTCCGCACTTTTGAACACAAAAGTTGAGGTTTGAAAAATAGGACACTTTATTGCGCCTTCTGACCATTCGGGATTGTAACCATGTGACATCATCAATGACTCTGGTCGAAATAGGTGTCCATATTTTTCCTTCATCTGGATAAATAATTAGCAGGGTTGAAATAATGACGCAAAGGTAAGTCTTTTGATATATATTCGCACTTTAAGATGTAAATAAGCAAATTTTTCTAAATAATCCTTATTATATAGTTATTTATTCATAGTTTTGTCTCTAATTGAGAACATATTAAATTATTATTCTAATGACAGATGGTTTTGACGAAAAAATATTGGATGCATTGAGCCAAGATGCAAAACTCACCATTAAAGAATTGAGTGTTTTGGTATGTTTGAGTCCTACGGCGACTTTTGAACGTGTCAAAAAGTTAGAGAAAGAAAACATAATTACGGGCTATTTTGCCCAACTCGACCACAAAAAATTGGGTTGGCATTTAGTAGCACTTTGTTACATTTCACTAGAAAAACATCAAAAAGATATTATTTCAAGTTTTGAGCAAGACATCCAAAAATTTAGCCCAATAGTAGAATGCCACCACATTACGGGCAAATATGATTATGTGTTAAAAATTGTTGTGGCGGATATGATAGAATATCAAAATTTTATTAGCACACAATTGTCTAACATTCATAATATTCGTCAAGTGGAAAGTACCTTCATCATGAAAACTATAAAAAGCCAAAATAATAGAAAAGTGGCCCCATAAATTTTATTAAATCAACATCATTTCGAGACGTTGTTTTTGGGTTTCACTGTCTTCAATATACTCATCATAAGTCTTCATTTTATCAATGAAACCATGAGGCCCTATTTCAATTATTCTGTTGGCTATGGTCTGAGTGAATGTATGGTCACGAGAAGTAAAAAGTACATTGCCCGGAAAATTCAACAACGAATTGTTGAGTGTCGTGATGGTTTCCAAATCCAAGTGATTGGTAGGTTCGTCCAGAATGAGAACATTGGCTTCAGTCATCATCATTTTTGAAAGCATACATCTCACCTTCTCACCTCCAGATAGAACATTTGACATTTTAAATGTCTCGTCCCCTGAAAATAACATTTTACCTAAAAAGCCTCTTATGAATGATTCATCTTTTTCGGTAGAGTACTGCCTTAACCAATCGATGAGATTCATAGGATCATTGGCAAAAAAGGATTCGTTTTCATTGGGTAGGTAAGAAGGAGTAATGGTTTGACCCCATTCTATTACACCGCTATCAGGCGTATATTCGCCCATCAAAAGTTTGTAAAAAACAGATGTTATGATGCTATTGGGTGATAAAAATGTGATTTTGTCCTCACGATTCACATTGAAACTCAAATCTTTTATCATTACTTCGCCATTGAGACTGAAGTTCAAGTCTCTTACGGCCAAAATTTCCTTTCCAGCTTCTCGTGCGGGTTTAAATATAATACCAGGATATCTACGAGAAGAAGGTTTGATATCTTCAATGTTAATCTTTTCTAACATCTTTTTGCGCGCAGTGGCTTGCTTAGACTTAGAAGCATTGGCGCTAAATCTTGCTATGAAGGCTTGCAATTCTTGTACTTTATCTTCAGCTTTTTTGTTAGCATTCAACTTTTGACGTAGAGCCAATTGGCTAGATTCGTACCAGAAAGAATAATTACCCGTAAAAAGTGTAATTTTACTAAAATCTATATCGGCTATATGTGTACATACAGTGTCTAAAAAGTGTCTATCATGCGAAACTATAAGAACAGTATTTTTGAAGTCCAATAAAAAGTCTTCGAGCCAAGTAATAGTTTTTAGATCTAAATCATTGGTAGGTTCGTCCAAAATCAGAACATCAGGATCGCCAAAGAGTGCTTGCGCCAATAGGACACGCACCTTTTGATTTCCATCTAATTCTTGAAGCATTTTGAAATGATCTTCTTCTTTTATCCCAATACCACTCAACAAATTGGCTGCCGAAGATTCAGCATTCCAACCATCCATTTCAGCAAACTTTTCTTCCAATTCTGAGGCCTTAATACCATCTGCCTCTGTAAAATCTTCCTTTAAGTAAAGAGCATCTTTTTCTTGCATGATTCGCCACATTTCTTGATGCCCCATTAAAACCGTATTGAGCACAGTAACTTCATCATATTCAAAGTGGTTTTGCTTCAATACAGCCATGCGCTTTCCTGGTTCTAGATGGACAGAGCCTTTATTGGCGTCAAGATCACCACTTAATATTTTCAAAAAAGTGGATTTCCCTGCACCATTAGCTCCAATGATACCATAACAATTTCCTTCTTTGAATGTGACATTGACTTCATCGAATAAAACGCGTTTGCCGTATTGGAGTGTAATATTTTGTGTTGATAACATGCTTGAAACAATTCTTTAACTTTAAAAAGTTGCAAAGGTAAAGATTTTATTTCTTAATCAAATGGACTTTAATAATTTGTTATGAAAAGTCAGTCATTATAATCTAATACTATGCAAACCAAAATACAATTTTTAATGTAAATTACAGTAAAAATCAGCGATTTAAACACTTACTAATAAGATAATGATTAAAAAACATTTATAAAATAGATCTATACTTTTTATATAATAACAATAAAACAATTTTAATATAGGTTCGTTATTGTACTTTTTACACTATCTTTGCATTCTTTTAAAATCAAAATGACAATTATGACACCTTTAATTCCTATAAACAATCACCAAAAAACAAAAATAATAGCTACAATAGGTCCAGCTTCTAGCAGTACTGAGGCATTAATCAGTCTCATTCAAGCTGGCGTCAACATCTTTAGGTTGAACTTTTCGCATGGCGCACACGAGGTTCACAAAGAGGTGATAGATCGAATACTTGATATCAATCACAAATACAATACACATGTAGGTATTCTAGCTGACCTTCAAGGCCCAAAATTAAGAGTTGGGAAAATTGAAAACAACGCTTTGGAACTCAAACAAGGAGATATATTGACCTTTACGAATGAACCATGTATGGGAACAAAGGATAAAATATATATGAGTTATGAACTCTTTGCGAAAGATGTCAATGTGGGCGAAAAAGTGCTCGTGGATGATGGTAAAGTTGTATTGGAAGTAACAGAAACTGACAAAAAAAGCATTGTCAAGCTAAAAGTATTATTTGGTAGTGTCTTGTCTAGCAATAAAGGAGTCAATTTGCCTGATACAAAAGTCTCTCAGCCATCACTGACTGAAAAAGATTTGGAAGATTTAGATTTTATTTTGACACAGCCTGTCCATTGGATTGCTCTCTCCTTCGTTCGTCAAGAAAAAGATATAGTTGACCTGAAGCGAAGAATAAAAGATAAAAATCATTTCGCAAAAGTAATAGCAAAAATAGAAAAGCCAGAAGCCATTACCAACATAAAAGAAATTGTCAAAGTTTCAGACGCTATCATGATAGCAAGAGGAGATTTAGGTGTTGAAATGGCCATGGAAAAACTTCCTGCATTGCAAAAAACGATCATTGACAGATGTGTCAAAAAAGCCAAACCAGTGATTGTGGCTACTCAAATGATGGAAAGTATGATTACAAACCCATCTCCTAGTAGAGCAGAAATCACGGACGTGGCTAATGCAGTATTGGATGGTGCGGACGCTGTAATGCTGAGCGGCGAAACATCAGTGGGCGCACACCCTTCATTGGTGGTGGAAGCCATGCGTAAAATTATAGGCGAAGCAGAGTCACATTTTCATATGCATGGCACGAGAGCTTTACCTAACCCGGACAAAGAAACGTTTTTCTCAGATACTGTTTGTATCAATGCAGCAAAACTGGCAGAAGACATCAATGCCAAAGCTATACTGGGAATTACTGTAAATGGATATACAGCCTTTAAAATTTCAAGCTATAGACCTTCTTCTCAAATACATATTTTTTCAGAGCATGAGCATATGTTGAACACTTTATCTCTAGTCTGGGGTGTGACAGGCCACTTATACAAAAAATTTACTACTACTGACGAAACCATTGAAGATGTCAATCAAATACTTGTGGACGAAGGTATTATAGAAACAGGCGACGTTGTGGTCAATACAGGAAGTATGCCGTTACAAAAACGATTTAGAACCAACATGCTTAAGATTACAATAATTGAATAAAAAATCTACTCAAAAAAATAGTTTTATTTATAGGAATAGTAGCATTGAACATGGCTTCTGTTCCTATAAACAATATTAATAGATCTTTAAACGTTAAGCTGTTTATATACATTATTCCCAATGGGCGTCATAAAAAGACAAAGTCTTAAATTTACATTTATCAATCTCATTGGCACGTTTATAGGATTTTTAAGTGTCATATTCATATATCCATTAGACAAAGAACTTTATGGCTATTTCCAATCTTTGTACAGTACAGCCTATTTATTGACCCCAATATTAGGCTTAGGCATCCAAGCGGCCATCATCAAATACTATCCTATTTTTGAACAAAAAAATGTAAAAAATAGTTTTTTGGGGTTTTCATTTTCCATTTTGGCTCTATCTATACTTGTATCCACGGTGATTTTGGCTTTGATATACAACTTATTAAAACCATTCTTATTTAGCAAGTTTGAAAATTTTCAGTTTATTAGCGACAATATTTTCATAATATATATATTGGCTATATTATTGCTTCTTTGCTCTTTTTTTATAGCGCATGCAACCACAAAGAAGAGAATAGTTATACCAGACATCATTAATTCGTTGTTGTTAAAGTTGTTCCTGCCATTAATTATTTTGTTGATGTTTTTGAATTATTGGCCGCAAGAATTATTTGGAAAAACTATTTTGATTTATTTTGGTGTCATTGCCATCAGTATATTTATCTACTTATTGAGTCTGAAAACACAATTTAAAAGACCTGACTTTTCAGCAATGAATAAAGCAGAATATTTTGGATTGTTTGGATTTATGGGATTTTCGTTTCTCAATAGTTTAGGTTCAAGCGTAGCCCTGAAATTAGATATATCAATGATAGGGGCGATGGTGAGCGTAGAAGCAGTTCAAATATATACCATTATTATGGTCATATCCAACATATTAGATATACCTGCACGTGCGCTAAATCAAATTGCCTCTCCTGTGATATCTGAAAGTTGGGCCACAAATGATAAGGCCAATATCCAAATGGTGTATCAAAAATCGTCAGTTTATGGGCTCATCATAGGGCTATTGATGTTTTTAGTACTATATTTTAGTTGGGAAGACATATTGTCCCTCATGCCACGGAGTCTAGCTTCTCTGGATGTAGTATTATCAATATTTTTATTTTTAAGTTTGGCGCGTATTACAGATTTGGTCACAGGTATCAATTCAGTCATCATTACATACTCTAATAAGTTTAAATATCATATGTATTTTTTAATAATATTGGCAGTTATAAATGTGTTTTTAAACTATATTTTTATCAAAAACCATGGGATCATTGGAGCAGCGGTAGCCACAGGTATTTCTTATTTTTTATTTAATGTGATGAAATATATATTTGTACAAAGAGAATTTCAGTTGAATATCATATGGGCGGATCATATAAAAGTACTCATTTGGTCAATAGCAGTATTTTTATCAGTATATTGGATACCTTTTTCCTCAATGCCTATAATAAATATGATTGTAAAAGGGATTTTGATAACAGGATTGTTTGGTGCAGGTATGATATGGATCAATCCCATGGGTGAAATGAGGGATTTGGCAAGGGATTTTTATAAAAAACTGATTACCCTTTCAAAGGTAAAAAATTAAAGTAATTTTATGATTTTTGTGTGCGGTATGTACAAGTTGTGTTAATACATCATACATTATGGTGCGATTGCTCATTTTGATGAGGAATTGAGGGCGTTTTTTAAACCTCTACTTTGAAATAGACATTTTTTGATGTAGGCATTTTTTAGTGGTTTTTCACTCCAGTTAATTTATGGCTTTATTTATATTAAGCAATGTTTAGCCTCACTACATAATCTTAAGTAGCAGAACATGGGGCTTTTTGTTATTCGAATTACGAGTAAATCAGTTTTGTAAAATCGATTTTGGCCTTATATACAATTATGATTATGAAAGGATAAAAACAGCACACTGAAGTTTAAAACTATAAAATAATAGGGTCTAATGATATTTACGCACCATACGGAATCCAAATATTTTTTATCTCTGAGGCTTTGCGTAAGAATTCACTTCCTTGACCTTGTTCGTTACTCATCCAATTGCGATATTTTCCGTGGTTGACCCACGTTCTTTTGACATTTTCAGCTGAGAGTATTTCTAGCTTTTTGCTTAATTCAGCATCTCCGAAATACCACAAACCGTCCACATCAGAATGTTTGGCCAATTCTTGAG
>CAZBCV010000018.1:0-2165 GCA_964490495.1 uncultured Aureispira sp.
GTAGTTACATAATAACTTGTTTTATTTGGATTGTTATAATGATTTGTAAAAATAAACAGACGGTGTGCTGTTCAGTTATTCATTAAAATTCTAAATAATTTTACTGGCTTAAACCAAAGTATAGAATATTGCGTTTTAAGTCACATCGAGGTAGTTTTTTCCTCTCAAACTAATAAATATGACCATATCCTGCATAGTAGCCACCGACAAAAATCGCGTCATAGGGAAAGACAATGACATACCCTGGTATTTGCCAGCCGATTTGCAATATTTCAAGAAAACCACTATCAATAAAGCGGTTATTATGGGGCGCAACTGTTTTGTGTCTATCGGACGACCTCTTCCTAAGAGGACTAACATCATCGTCACGCGCGACCCATTCTTTATATCAAGCAATTGTCTTGTGGCCCGCTCTATTCCAGAAGCCCTACACATGGCGCATGACACAGATGAAAATGAGGTTTTCATCATAGGCGGTGGTCAAATCTACGAGCAGACCATAGATTTGTGGGACAAACTCTATCTTACAGAAGTGGATTTGGAAGTGGATGGAGATGTGTTCTTTCCTGAGTTGGATACGGAAGAGTGGGCGCTGGAGTCTGAAGAATATCATGAAAAGGATGAAAAAAATCCTTACAACTATACCTTCAAAGTCTATAATCGTATAGTTCATGCAACCCAGGATTAAAGAAGATTTTTTACACTACCTGTGGCGAACCAAAAAAATTGCACCACAAGATTTATGGACCACCGACGGGACAAAAATCGAGGTTTTGGACTTTGGTAGGTACAACACAGAGTCGGGTCCAGACTTCTTTAATGCCAAAGTGAAGATAGGCGATACACTTTGGGTAGGCAATGTAGAGATGCATATATTGAGCTCTGATTGGCTACGTCACCAACATCAACATGACAAAGCCTATGACAATGTGATACTGCACGTCGTCTATGAGCATGACGCTCCTATCACCTTAAAAAACGCAATTGACCCCATACCTGCGCTGGAACTCAAAGGAAAAATACCTAAAGCTTTTTTCGACAATTATCAATTTTTGATGGCTTCGCAAGATGATATTCCTTGCCAAAGTCTTATTCACACATTGGACAAAGACAAAATCAATCTTTGGAAATATACTTTGATGGTAGAAAGATTGAGACATAAATCACTGACCATAGAGGAGACTTTTTGCAAAACTAACGAAGATTGGGAAGAAACACTATACATCACATTGGCCAGATATTTTGGCGCTAAGACCAATACACAACCTTTTGAACAGATGGCATCAATGACACCTTTATCATTGGTACACAAAAACCGGGACAAAACCACTAGTTTGGAAGCCTTGTATTTTGGTCAAGCGGGCATGCTTCAAGCTCAATATGACGATGAGTACTTTCAGGTGTTGAAAAATGAGTATGCGTTTTTACAAAAAAAATATAACTTACAGTCTATAGACCCTGTGATGTGGAAGTTCGGAAGGTTGAGACCTTTTAATTTTCCTACGGTGAGAATAGCTCAATTTGTGGGTCTGATGCAAAAAGTATCTTTTTTATTCTCTACCTTACAAAATACTTCCTCCAATAAAGACATTCAAAATATTTTTCAAACCGAAGTGAACGAATATTGGGTTAATCATTATCGATTTGGCAAAACGTCTCCATCATTATCAAAAACTTTGAGCAGTGGTTTTATAGATATTTTGATTATCAATGCTATTGCGCCTATCCTCTATTTATATGGAAAAAAAACCAGTCAGGAAGATTATATTGATAAAGCGATTAATCTTTTGGAAGATACAAAAGGTGAAAATAACAACATAATAGATCAATGGAAGTCATTGGGTTTATCAGCCAAATCAGCGTTTGATACTCAAGCTTTATTGGAACTAAAAACACATTATTGCCAAGAGTATAAATGTCTCTCATGCAAGATAGGTCATGAGATTTTGGGCAAAAACCCACAAAATGGACGATAAAAGCTTCAAATAATTCTATGTCAAAAGTAGAGTTTATGATTTTAGACTTTCTTTTTGTAAGATAAGTATTCCTATAGAAAAATACGTGCTTGAAGATCTATATTCAATTATTTGTGATACCAAAGTTTTATTGTGACATTCTGCGTTTTAAAAAAATAGAGGTAAAAATTCATTTATAAAGTTATGAAA
>CAZBCV010000018.1:2265-24875 GCA_964490495.1 uncultured Aureispira sp.
TTACAAAATTATAATTTTTTGAAATAATTAAAATTTCTAGGGTAAACCACGATGTTGTAAAGTAAAATTCAGTTTAATTTTGCACTTTACTAATTAAATTTTTAAAAATGAGAAACCCCATTCTTTTTACATTACTGATTACTTTTATTAGCTTTTCACTTTATAGTCAAGAGATAATGTTGCTAAAATCTTCTGGAAAAGTTGTGATTGGAGATACAAGCCAAATTATGACACCAGGCAATTATAACTTATATGTACAAAATGGTATTCTCACAGAACGTGTAAAAGTAGCACTCAAAGATGCTTCAGAATGGTCAGATGATGCTTTCGAAATGACACCTTCTATAGAAAATGTAGAAAAATCAATCGTTGAGAAGAAGCATTTACACGATATGCCTTCTGTTCAAACTCTACTGAAGGATGGATATGAACTTAAAGAAATGGATGCTTTACTCCTTCAACAAATAGAATGGCTTTGGCAACATGTTATAGCCCTCAATAAAGAGAGAGAGGAACAAGCAGCAGAGATACAAAATTTAAAAGCCCAACTTTCCACTAGGACTCAAAGTAAACCATAATAATGATATCATGATACAATTTTTGACCCCAAAAAGCATCATTTTCATTATTGTTATTTCTTTTTTTGTTGTTAATGGTTTAGCGGCACAGAGAGATACCATTGTCATTGGAATGGGTGCTCAATCACAAATCTCATCAACGAGTAGCAGCCACTCTAATAGTGGACCTAATACTACTTTTTCTTCCACCGGTTACTTGCCAAATGAAAATGCATCTTCGAGATTTTTGTCGCAAGCTACGTTAGGTTTTAATTTGTCCAATATAAATCAACTCACTAACGAAGGATATGAAAACTGGGTCGAAAATCAGATAACTCAACCTCGGGCGTTTTCCATATTACAAAAAATTAGGGACTATCACCAAATAATGAAGGATTCAACAGGTAATACAAATATTCAAGTAGGTAGTCGTCCGTGGAGATATGCATGGTGGAATTATTTTATGAATTCTCCTGATTTATTGCGACAAAGAATTGCATTGGCATTAAGTGAAATTTGTGTCATTTCTGAAATTTCGCCTTTTAATTTCAATTCCTATGCGTTGGGCAAATATTACGATATATTGTTAGACAATGCCTTAGGAAACTATAAGGATTTACTTATAGATATCACTTTTAGCCCGGCCATGGCCGTTTATCTGACACATATGAATAATCCTAAGTCAAATCCCGCTGCAAATACATATCCTGACGAAAATTATGCTCGCGAAATTATGCAACTTTTCACTATTGGTACAGTAATGCTCAATAATGATGGGACAGAGGTTTTAGATAGCGAAGGACAACCCATCAATGCTTATAATAATACTGACATACTAGAGTTTTCAAAAGTTTTTACAGGATTGACATGGGGAGATAGAGACCAATTTGCTAGAGGCCCTCGAAACGATACAAGCTATATTCCTTCTTTGGCCATGTGGAACAACTTTCACGAGCCAGGAATAAAAAACCTTTTGAATGGGTTTCAGATTCCTAATAGAATTCCTGTGGATGGTGTAGCGGACATAGAAGATGCCATTCAAAATCTCTTTGACCACCCTAATACTCCACCATTTGTATGTTTCAGGCTCATACAAAGATTAGTGACTTCCAACCCATCCCCATCTTATGTCAACGACATTGCTAATGTTTTTATCAATAATGGGCAAAATGTTAGAGGTGATTTGGCGGCAGTAGTTCGTGCCATTTTGCTACATGAAGAATCTAGAGGGTGTCAAAATTGTGAAAATATACACTACGGAATGTTGCGAGAACCCATGTTGAGGTATTTTCAAATTCATAAAGCTTTTAATGCCTTTACTGAAAGTGGAGAATACAGGAACGACTTGGACAATTTATATTCACTAACAGGACAAAGGCCACTTGGCGCTCCAAGTGTGTTTAATTTTTTTCAATACGATTTTCAGCCTATTGGTCCCATTAATGATGCTAATTTATTTGGGCCAGAATTTCAAATCACAAATGCTCAATCTATACAAGGATATATCAATGGTTTGCACAGATGGCTTTTTGAAAATAATATTTCAGATGAATATAGCCTCTACTCTGGAGAGCCCTCTGCCAACTTTTCCGATGAAATAGGCAATTTAGATATAACAGACGAGTTGGAATTAACAAACAATGACCAACTACATATTTTAATAGATAGAATTAATATGATTTTGGCCAATGGAGCCGTTTCTGAGGAGTCTATACAATTAATACAGGCAGTTTTAGAAGTATTTCCAAACAATACTCAAGAAGAAAAAAGACAAAAAGTAGCCACAGCTATATATTTGATAATGACTTCACCAGAATACCAAATAAAAAAGTAAAAAATGGCAAAAAGGAATATATCTAGAAGACAATTTTTACACGATGGTGGATGTGCAGCTTTAGGCTCCATGACATTTTTGTCTAGTGTCCTCAACTTAGGAGCCATAGCGACAGCATCAGCACGCCCTCACATTTTAGGCAACCCTAATGATTATAAGGCTATGGTCTGTATATTATTTTCAGGGGGATGGGATTCGCACAATGTATTAGTGCCAACAGATACAGCAAATTATAACGATTATTTAGCTTCAAGAGGCAATTTAGCACTTGACATCAATGCCAATCCTGCACAATTGCTTCCACTGGATTATGATACCAATGGAAGAACATATGCAGTACATGCTGCAATGCCCAATATTAGGAATATGTTTGATTCGGAACAATTGTCTTTTGTATCCAATATAGGAACTTTGATTGAGCCAATAGCCAATGTTAGTGAATATAATGCAGGAAACAAAAAACTACCTCTAGGACTTTATTCCCATTCAGACCAAATCATGCATTGGCAGACATCCGTTCCTCAGTCTCGATCAGGTATAGGCGTGGGGGGTAGAATAGCAGATATTTTGAAGGATATGAACAGTATTCCTGAGGTGGCGCTGAATATTTCTTTGAGTGGTAAAAACAGATTTCAAGCGGGAAACGAAACTATAGAATTTACCTTATCAAGAAATACAACTGGCAGTAATATTGGTTTTACGCCTTATCCTACATGGTGGGGCGATTCTGGCTATAAAACTGACATAAGGAATGAGGCCATTTCCAATATGATGGAAAAAGAATATCTTAATATCTTTCAACAAACATTGGGTGGTGTTGGAAAATCAAGTATGGAAAGTATTGAAAAATTTAGAGTAGCATTGTCAAATGTCAACAATTTCAATACAAGTTTTTCAACATCTGGCTTATCACAAGACCTGAAAAAAGTGGCAGAATTAATAAGTGTTAGAAACTTTTTGGGGACGCAACGCCAAATATATTTTGTTAACTACGGCGGCTGGGACCATCATGATAATCTTTCTACCAATCTCAACAATATGTTGCCCGTTGTCAACAATGCGCTCCATGAATTTAACCAGGTGTTGATAGAATTAGGCGTCAATGATGATGTTGTGACATTTACTATTTCCGATTTTGCCCGAACATTGACTTCTAATGGCAATGGAAGTGACCATGCATGGGGCAGCAATCAAATCATAATGGGTGGACCCGTCAGAGGAAAAGAAATTTTTGGCACACATCCTTCTCTGGCGCTCACGGGCAATCCACTTAATGTAAGCAATAGAGGACGAATTATTCCTACTACTTCAGTTGATGAATTTTATGCCGAATTAGCTTTGTGGTTCGGGGTGTCGCCCAATGATATTTCATATATTTTACCCAATATCTGTAATTTTTATTCGACCCAATGCCCAGAGGATTTGCCAAATAATTATATGCCTATTGGTCTTTTTAATTGATAAAGTTATGCAAACACGATTAATAATAATTTTGGGAATAATAATATTTCATGGAACATTGGTGGCCCAAGTGTGTCCTGGAGCTCAAGGTTCAGTGCAATGGGAATGCTGGAGAAATTTATTCCAAGGGAGTTTTGGAGAATTGACAGCACACGAATATTATGCCATTAAGCCAGATGTACAAAAGACATTATACAGACTAGATGCACCTATCAATTTCGATAATAATTTTGGAGCAAGAATCTCCGGCTTTATCAGAATACCTCAAACTGATAGCGTTGAATTCAATATCACATGTAACGAAAGAGGACGTTTTTATTTAAGTACTGATGACAATCCTGCAAATCTTCAATTAGTAGCTTTTACCAACGCATCTACTAATATTTCCGAACACGACAAATTTCCTGAACAAACTTCTCAAAAAGTAGAACTTGTAGCTCTTCAATACTATTATTTTGAAATAATGTATGTAGATGAAGGATGGAGTGATCATTGTAGAGTCCATTGGAAAACAAATTTTCTGAACAACAATAATTGGAACATTATTACAGCTCAGTATATTTATGGAGTAGATTGTTTGCCCACTCCATGTCCTGAAAGAGGTACACCATGTGATGACAACAATCCAAATACAACAAGTGATGTAGAAGATGGACATTGTCATTGTATAGGCCAAACCATTACTTCTGACACTTGTGTAGGTCAGAGAGGATTTATAGAAAGATTCAGATATGATAACATCACTGGTTCATCTCTCAATGATTTGTATAATTCAGCTGCATTTCCTGGTACGCCTAATTTTAGTGCATCGATGTCTGTTTTAGGAGTTCCTTATTCTTCGAGTTTAAATAATATGGGACATTTAGTTTCAGCATATATATCGGTTCCTGTCTCTGGCTTGTACAAATTTAACGTTACTGGAGACGATCAAACAGTATTTTTTCTCAGCAGTGATCACAGCCCTAACAACAAATTAAGTACTCAAGCTAGAGTCACGGGATGGACAAATACCACTGAACACAACAAATATATAACTCAGACTACCTCAAATGTCTATTTAGAAGCCGGTCAATACTATTATATAGAAGTCAATCATAAGGAAGCTTCAGGGGGAGAGCACTTTGGCGTATTTTGGCAAACACCGTTTACCTTAGCTGATGTGTGGAAAAGAATACCCGCATTTTATCTCTATGATTATGAATGCAATATAGCATGTATTCCAGAAGATACACCTTGTGACGACGGTAATCCTTTTACCAATAATGATGCTTATGATGCCGACTGCACCTGCGTAGGCGTACCTTGTTCAGGACCAGATTGTGATAGCCCATTGGCCAATTATGTACCTTATGAAAAATGTGGGCTTACAGATATGATAGACAATAGACCTGAGGCTTCTTGGGTGTCTTGTGAAGTAAGCGAAAGCCCTAATCCTGCAAGAGATCGAAGCCATTGGATAAAATATGATTTGGGAGAACGGTATGAATTAATATCTTCTCAAATCTGGAATTATAATGTTGCAGGCAGTATTCATCAAGGCTTCGAAAATGTAGAAGTGGATTATTCAGAAGACGGAATTGTATGGAACAACTTAGGAAGTTATAACTGGCCTCTAGCCACTGGAGAAACAGGTTATGGAGGTTTTGCCGGTCCCAACTTTAATAGTGTAAAAGCTCAATACCTTCTTATAACTTCTCTTGATGATACCCTCACGTGTAGAGGGCTTAGTAAAGTCGCATTTCATGCTGTCAAATGCCCATTTGAAGGAACATTATGTGACGACAACAATCCACTTACAGCCGATGATAAGTATGATGACAATTGCGAATGTAAAGGAATAAATTTAGCACTCAATCCATGTGACGAAACTATAATGGTGTTGCAAGACACCACATTAAATGCTCAAGTATTGGGTGCAGAAATATCCATCACTGCATTGTCGTCAGTACAAGTCAATGGAATTGTAGGTATGGTAGCAGGAGACTATATTGAATTAAATCCTGGGTTTGAAACCCAACTCTCTTCTACTTTTTTGGCTTCGATAAACCCCTGTGCTCCTTCCTCTGTAACGAATGAAGATGAGAACATTTTAGCTAGTAGAAATTCATCAGAATTGTCTTACTTATTTACAAAGAGAGTAGCAGAAACAGATTATTTAGATATTTTCTTTAGAATAGACGGAAAGTCACACCCTAAATTGGTTTTGACAGATCTAAAAAACAATATCAATTATTATATCGTTGACAATGAGTTGATGAATAAGGGTCTTTATAGAAAACGGATAAGAACCAAAAAACTCAATAGTTTGGATAATATTCAATTGACATTGACAAATAATGGCGAGGTACATGAAATAAAGGGAATTGAATGAATATAATATCTTAGAAAATATTTTTATAAATTAGTTGTTTTTTAATTAAGTATTGATACCTTTGCGGTTTAAAAATACTAAACAAGTAAAATGAATATGATTCATCTTTTCAGTACTTGAACTAAGATGAATATTTTAATGCATAACGCAAGTTCTATTACACCAAAGATGAATATGTCGTTATCAATTTCAAGTAACAATTAAATTATAAAAAATGAAATTTCAAGTAATTATTGTATTTTATCTATTGATGGGCTTTAGTCTTAATGCTCAAAAGGTTAAGTTGTCTGATGTCGATGTTAAAGCTCATTTTATGAGACTAGCTCCAATTGGTTTTCAGAGCGATATTAGTTCATATTATGTTGATGTTAGTGGTAATGAAAGAGTTTTAGAATCCATTGGATATTCTTCCAATATTATAAAAAGTTCAATAAATATTGCTGGATATAAAAGAATAGACCAAGCTGTTGGCGCTCAGGTAGTGTTGCCCATAGTTGGTCCCTCAAGCAGTGGCGTAAAACACAAAACAGAAGATAAAAAAAACAAAGAAGGCAAAACATGGAAAGAATACAAAGCTGATTATGATTTTAGTGCTAGTTGTATGGTTAAAGTAATAGACCCTAAGAAAAATATCCTAATGGAATATTTGATTGAAGTGTCCAATAGAACCTCAAGTCAAGCTTACATGACTAAAGCAGAAGTTGATAAGTATATTAAAGACAATCACGATAAAATAAATAAAGAAGGCTTGAAGGGAATAACTAAAAAGTTGATTGATGATATCAATACAAGACTGCGCATTGAATTTTCAGTGACCCCTGACAAGGATAAAGTAGAATTCTACTCCATAAAAACTAAGGAACATCCTGAATTTGACGAATATACCAAAATGAATGAATTGATTGAAAATGCATTTATAGAGTTAAAGGCAAATGACAATTCTTCATATAAAACTAAAATTCAACCATTAATAGAATTTTGGACAAAAAAAGAACCAACGTACTCTGGTAGTGATAAAGAACAAATGAAACTAAAATATGCTTGTCAAATGAATTTGGCCAACGCTTATTTTTGGTCAGAAGATTTTGACAATGCTAAAAAATATGCAACCTTAGTTCAGAGTGGAAAAGAAAATCCAAAAGATGGAAAAAAACTAATTGAAAAAATTGAAAAAGTCCAAAAATATTTAAATAAATCGGGTAGAACAACAAGGTTTTTTAATATTGAGATGAGCTCAGAAGAAGTAGAAAAAACAGAAATTTTACAAAAAGAGAAAGAAGAAAGAATATCAAAGGGGGAACTTATAGATTTTCCAGATTTTAATTCTAAAGTAGATCTTCAAAATCATTCCAAAGTAAAAAAAGGAATTTATTATAGCAATTCAGGTAAAGTTGATACTGGATATTTTGTATTTGAAAATAATGCTGATTTTCCAGATTTTAGAGACTCTAGGAATATCAGATTTGCATACCTAAAAGAGGGTGTAATAGAAGTAGGAGCACCGAATTATAGTAAAACCAAGGCTTTACAAATTGGAGACTCTTATTATGAAGTGAAAGATGTAAAAATAAAATCAATTATAGGGAGTACAAATTTGAGCAATGCTATTGTTGAGGTAATAAACGACTTTGATAGAACGCAGCTTGTTGTGGTTCATCCCCCATTTAAGTATTCCAAATCTATTGGTTCCTCTAATGAAGAATTAAAACCAGACCTTTTTATATACAACAAGAAAAATCAAATTTATCATCCGACTGACGGACTTACAGGACCAAGTAAAGCGTTAATAAAAATAGTAGAGGATTGTCCAAAAGCTAAAGAATTGGCGGAAAAAAACAAAGAAGAGATGAAAAAGAAATCTTTATTGGATAGATTATCGGGTTTTCCAAATGTAGAAGCAATAATTCTGGTAATGCAAGAATATGATAACTGCAAATAAAAGCCTCAGGCACTAACGGGCGAATCCGTGGTCTTTTGCTTAGAGGACAGGAGAGTCTCCGAGGCCACACATTAATTCCGGTGGATGTAATGCCACATTGGGTTAATGTGTGGAATCGGCACTATTAATGCCATTTTAATAACATTAATGTATAGAGACTAACTGAGTGTTGTTTTGGCTATTTAGTGTAAGGAATGTGTAATTAATAATTCATAAAATAATCTTTGTAGATTCCATTTGTTATCCTCCGCCAAGAAGAAATTTTAATGCTGTATCCGGTCTTACTGTATTGATATGTGGCGCAAACGATTTTCAATTCATCAATAATTTCTACCAATGTATTTAAACTTCTTTAAGTAAATTGTATTTAATGTTATTGGTTTATGAATGAAGACAATAAGGTCGTGTAATTGTTCATGAGTTAATATTGGACTCTGAATTATAATATTTCTTAAAATTAATAAGTTTATTTAACAATATAATTAGAGTTAAACTATCACAAAAAGATGATAAGGACTTTAAGGATATTGTGTTTTATGATATTTCTTAATTTTTATCAACATAAATTATAATTTACAAAAATGAATGCAAATATTGGGTGGGTGATAATGATTTTACTGTTTATGTCGTGTAAATCAGATGAAAAAAAAGACATTTTGACACCAAGTTCTCAACCCATTTCTCAGGCGCTTACTGTGAATGCCATTATAGCTCAAAAGACAAAAACAAATGAAAACATCAATACCACAGGTAGCATCATAGCTAATGAAGAAATAGAATTAAGAAGTGAAATTTCAGGAAAAATTAAAGGTATTTATTTTAAAGAAGGTTCTTATATAAATAAAGGCCAACTCTTAGTAAAATTGGAAGATGATGACTTACAGGCTCAATGGAATAAATTAAAAGTAGAAATAGAGCTAGCTGAAAAAAAGGAAGCACGACAAAAAAAATTATTATCTTCATCAGCCTTAACGGAGGAAGAGTATGAAAACACTATGATGAATCTAAAAATCCTCAAATCGAACGAAGATATATTGAAAGCCTCAATTCAAAAAACTAAAATTATATCTCCCTTTAGCGGAATAGTAGGTTTGCGGTCAGTGAGTCTCGGGGCGTTTATTTCTCCAACCAATATTGTAGCAACTATTCAAAATATTCAACCGTTAAAATTAGAGTTTTCGGTACCGGAGAAGTATAATAACCTCATAAATAATAGCCAAAACATACAATTTTCGGTATCGGGCTTGCCTCAAATCTTGAATGCAAAAGTTTACGCAAAAGAGCCCAAAATAGACCCCAATACTCGTACTATTAAAATAAGGGCTACATTCAACAATCCTTCTAACAAAATATTTCCTGGCTCATTTGCCAACATCAACATCCCTTTGGGAAAAGAAACAAATGTTATATTGATACCCACAGAATCTTACATACCTCAACAAGAAGGGGCGAGTGTCTTAATGAAAAAGAATGGAATTGTTGCAAGTGTGCCAGTAGTAGCGGGTCAAAGAATGCAGCGAACCATTGAAATAATTGAAGGAATAAATGAAGGAGATACAATTCTCACAACAGGGATATTGCAATTAAAACCGGGAATGCCAGTAAACGTCAATATTTCAGATGACATCCTGATTAACTAAAGTAAAAATTGAGTTTATGAGATTGTCGGAAATAAGTATTGATAGGCCAGTTTTAGCTACAGTCATGTCTATAGTGATTGTGGTTTTTGGAATCATAGGTTTTACATTTTTAGGCGTAAGAGATTATCCGAGTGTAGATCCGCCCGTGATTTCCGTCAGTACAACTTATACTGGCTCCAATTCAAATGTCATAATTTCACAAATTACCGAACCTCTGGAAGAAGCCATAAATGGTATAGATGGCGTCAAATCAATCGTTTCAGTTAGTAGTGACGGTAGAAGCACAATTACTGTTGATTTTGATTTGGACGTGGACTTAGAAACAGCAGCAAACGACGTAAGAGATAGAGTATCGAGGGCTCAAAGAAATTTACCTCCAGATGCCAATCCTCCCATTATTAGTAAAGCTGACGCCAATGCACAACCCATATTATCGCTGACGGTACAAAGCAAAACTAGGACATTACTTGAACTTTCAGCTATTGGCAATGATGTTTTTAAAGAACGATTTCAGACTATTCCAGGTGTTAGTGGTGTCAATATTTGGGGAGAAAAAAAATATTCCATGAAATTAATCATGGACCCTCAAAAAATGGTGGCACACAATATTGCCCCCGTAGATGTGCGAAACGCCCTACAAGCGGCCAATATTGAACTGCCCTCGGGAAGAATTGACGGTGAAAACACCGAGGTGACCATCAGGACCTCAGGAAGGATAGAAACAGAAGAAGAATTTAATGATCTAATCATACGAGAAAATCAGGGGTCAATACTGCGCTTGAAAGACATAGGCCGAGCGGAATTAAGACCTGAAAATGAACGCTCATTGCTTCGAGGAAATGGAGCAATTCCTATGATTGGTGTGGCGGTTTCACCGCAGCCAGGAGCCAATTATGTGGCCATTGCTGAAGAGTTTTACAAAAGACTTGAAGCCATCAAAAAAGAAGTCCCTGAAGACCTTCAAATTGGTATGGCATTGGATATGACTATAGGTATAAAAAATGCAATTAGTGAAGTAGAAGAAACCATAATAATAGCTTTTGGTCTTGTCGTACTTGTAATTTTCTTGTTTTTGCGCAATTGGCGTTCCACACTCATTCCCGTGGTAGCCATACCTATTTCTTTGGTTAGTGCTTTTTTTATTATGTATTTGGCAGATTATTCTATCAATATATTGACACTTTTGGGCATTGTATTAGCAACAGGGCTGGTTGTAGATGATGCTATTGTAGTGCTAGAAAATATATATCAAAAAATAGAAAAAGGTATGAAACCAAAGGAAGCGGCGTACCAAGGAAGTGAAGAAATATTTTTTGCTATTATTTCTACAACTGTAACTTTGGCTGCCGTTTTTCTACCCATTATGTTTTTGCAGGGGCTTACTGGAAAGCTTTTTCGGGAGTTTGGGGTAGTAGTAGCCGGCGCTGTTTTAGTATCGGCTTTCGTATCACTGACTTTGACACCAATGATGAGTTCCAGATTGCTCAAAGCTGGAGATCATGAAAGAGGCCTTTATAAGATGACAGAAGGATTTTTTGAAGGAATGACATCCTTATATGGGCGCACATTAAATGGTTTTTTAAGGTTCAGGTGGGTGGCCATTTTTATTATGTTGGTCTCCTTTGGGATAATATACTTTTTGGGTAGCGAATTGCCAAGTGAATTGGCACCATTAGAAGACAAAAGTCGATTTAGTGTCAATGTTACAGCGCCTGAAGGGTCGTCATTCAATTTTACAAATAGCTTTTTGTCTCGTATCATTGCTGATGTAGAAGAAATACCTGAAAAAGAAAGTGTTCTTTCCGTCACGGCTCCTGGATTTGGCGCTTCACAAGCTTCTAATACAGGTTTTGTTCGGGTATCGCTCACACAGCCAGAAAACAGAAACCGAACACAAATGGAAATTGCAGATGATTTTGCCAAAAATATCGGCAAATATACTGAAGGTCGTGTTTTTATCAATCAAGAACAGACCATCGGTGATAGACGTGGCGGCCTCCCTGTGCAATTTGTGATAATGGCGCCCAATTTTGATGAGCTCAAGAAAGTAGTCCCAGTTTTTCTTGAAAAAGCAAGGCAAAGAGAAGAGTTTCAAGCCGTAGATGTCAATCTTAAATTTAACAAGCCAGAAATAGATATTTCTATTGATAGAAATAGGGCAAGTGCATTGGGCATCTCTGTCTTTGATTTAGCTCAGACACTACAATTATATTTTGCAGAACAACGGTTAGGTTTCTTTATAAAAGATGGGAAACAATATCAAGTCATCGGCATGGCAGAATTAGATTATAGAAATGAACCCTCAGATATTGAGTCCATTTATATGCGGAGCTCAAATGGCGAAATGGTGCAAATGGACAATCTCATTAGTATAGAAGAGAAAAGCAATCCTCCACAATTGTACCGATTCAATAGGTATGTGTCAGCAACTTTTTCGGCAGGACCAGCTAAAGGATTCACTTTAGGACAAGGAATTCAGGCTATGCGAGAAGTAGGCTCTGAGGTACTGAATTCTAATTTTTCAACAGCGCTCACAGGCCCATCAAAGGATTTTGAAGAAAGCTCTTCTACCTTGCTGTTTGCTTTTTTGTTAGCTCTTTTGCTGGTCTATTTAATTTTGGCAGCTCAATTTGAGAGCTTTATGGATCCTATTATTATTATGATTACTGTGCCGTTAGCCTTATCAGGAGCGGTATTGTCACTTTGGCTTACAGATTCTACGCTTAATATATTTAGTCAAATAGGTATTATTGTTTTAGTGGGGATAGTCACCAAAAACGGAATTCTTATTGTAGAATTTGCAAATCAAAAACGAGAACAAGGCCTTCAAAAATTGCAAGCTGTAAAAGAGGCTGCTGTATCCAGAATGCGCCCTATTCTTATGACAAGTTTGGCAACTATGCTTGGGGCTTTACCCATAGCTTTAGCTTTTGGAGCGGCTTCGGTTTCTAGAGTTTCTATGGGTATTGCCATCATTGGAGGATTATTGTTTTCATTGGTTTTGACATTGTTTGTTATACCAGCTCTTTACACTTTTATGTCAAGAAATTAAAGTTTTTTATTCATGTATCTAGCGTCAATTTATATTCGGTCACTTTTTTCTTTTACTATATTTTTTGTTTTGACAACAACACTATTGAGTCAAAATATACTTTCATTAGAAGAGGCTGTCAGTGTGGCCCTGAAAAACAATTTTAATATAAGAATGGCCAATACTCAAACAAAAATAGCCATGACTAATAATACTTTAGGTAATGCTGGTTTTTTGCCCAATTTGAATCTTGGTCTTGGCCAAAATTTTAATATCAATAATACTGAGTTAAAATTTTTTAGTGGAGACACAAGAGAAGGTACTAACCAAATTGACAACATAAATGCCAATCTGATTCTTGGATGGACACTTTTTGATGGGATGCAAATGTTTATTAATCGGGAGCGACTCAAAGAAATGGAAGTGATGGGCAATATCAATCTAAGATGGCAAGTAGAAAACACTCTTTTTCAAGTTTTTACAATTTATTACAACATAGAACAACAGCTCAAAAGACTCAAGTCTATAAATGCGGCCATAGATTTGTCTAAAGAAAGACTTGAATTAGTGACTACAAAAATAAATTTAGGTGCGGCAACTGAAATGGATAGACTTACTGCAGAGGTAGATATGAATGCAGATAGTGCGCTGATAATGCAAGAAAATTTAATTTATAAAAACCTGAAAGTAGCTCTATGCGAAACTATGGGTATCGACCCAGAAACAGATTTTGAAATTCTTGAAGCGCCATTGCCGGCGCCTTTGGACATGGATATAACAAAAGATAAGGCTATACAGCAAAACACACAACTTGTCATGGCTGAACAAAACTTGAAACTTTCTGAATTTAGCCTTAAGCAATGGAAATCCAATGTTTACCCACAAATAGATCTTAATGCAGCATATAATTTCAATCGACAAACAGCACAAATAGGCCTTTTACAATTTAATAGAACATCCGGTTTGGCTTTTGGTCTTTCGGCTACGTGGAATATATTTAATGGATTTAATAATAAACGTGAAATTCAAGTGTCTAAACTCAATATTGAAAACCAAATTTTGGCAAAAGAACAAATAAAAAACGCTCTTAATGCTGAGATTGTTTCCTCGCTTAATGAGTATCAAACTGCAATGAAGATCGCCTCACAGGAAGATAAGAATTTGATAGTAGCTAAGAAAAATCTAAAAATTACGAAAGAAAGACTCAATGCGGGTGCTCTCACTCCAATAGAACTCAGACAGGCTCAACTCAATTTAATAAATGTAGAATTTAGAAAAATATCCGCAGAATTCAATGCAAAAATGGCGGATCTCAATCTTAGAAGATTATCAGGGCAACTACTGGAAGAAGCCTATTGACATTTTAGGTTAAATATTATTCGACTTAAAATACATAAAATTGACTTATTACAGCTGAACTAACCTGCCTCAAAAAAGTCTTAAACCCCATTGATTAAATTTCTAAATCTTTATTTAAGAAGCTTTTTCTTTGCTTTTATTCTTGTCTTTGCATTTTTAATAAAATTGTTATAATCCTCATTCAAGACAATTGTTTTTAGTCTTTTGATCTCTTTTTTTGCTTCTTTGAAAGCTGACATTTTTTCTTTCAATATGATAAGTTTTGAAAGAACAAAGGGTTTATCTATTCCTTTGACAGTTAAGGCAAAATTAATTAACTTCTCCGCCTTTGTGTCTTCATCAAAATCAATCAAAAGCTGGATAAAGTAAGGATATACAAAAACCGCATGGATATCGGCAGCCAAAGCATCTTGAAAATATGCTTTGGCTGACTTGAAATCCTGCAATTGCTCAGCATATACCCTGCCATAAAGACAGAGTGTAGCCGCATTGTTATGGTCGCCTGACATGGCGTAATCTAAAGACTCTATAGTATCTTCGAGATTGTATGGATAGGCATCTATGGCCTTTATTAAATATCTATCTATCGAACTCATTTTTTAAATTTTCCTTGAGTTTTAACCTTTGAGATTTGTATCCCTTTTCTACTTTCATTTTTTTGAAATCGGAGCCACGAAATGTCCTAATTGGATTCCCTCGTTCAATTTGCATTTGGTTTTTCCATTGAGACAACTCATTAGTTTTTAAAGATTCCAAATGTTTTTCGCGAACTTTAACCAATAGACGGTCATAAGCGATTTTTTTGTTTTGATGCTGAGAGCGACTATCCATTGCAACCGCTTGAATGCCAGTAGGCCAATGAGTAGCTCTTACTGCTGAACTCACTTTATTGACATGTTGGCCGCCTGCACCAGAACTTCGCATGGCCTGATAAGAAATATCTCTTTCTTTGATTTCAAAATTATTAGCACTTTCTACTTCAAAAACACCTATATACCAATTTTTACGCTTGTGGTCTTTGCGTATTTCGCTCTCACCGATCCATTGTACAGTACCTATCCAGGAAGCACAAAAGTCATCCACGTGTTGGCCTTTTACGGATAGAAGCACCGTCTCTACAGTACCATTTTCGTCGCCGTCTATTTTCTGTATCGTTTGGATGTCTAATCCTTGACCTCTGCCCTCATCTATAAAAATCTGAAGTACTCGAGCAACTACCCGAGTACATTCAGCCGGTCCACGACCTGATGTGATTTGAATTAACTTTTGCATGATGTCATCTTTTATCCATTTTTACAATTTTGGGCGTAAATGTGCCCATGATTTCTACCAATTCAGTTTGCAATGACATCACTTTTGTGATATCCTTATAAGCCATCGGTGACTCATCGATACTACCACCGATCAAGGTCACGCCCGCATCTTTGAGTCTTTTTTTGATTTCGTGCTGCGTAAACATAGACTTGCATTGTGCTCTTGAGTATAATCGTCCAGCTCCATGAGAAGCAGATTGAATACTGTTTTCATCACCTTTTCCCACCACTATATATCCTGGAGCGGTCATAGATCCAGGGATAATACCTGCTACACCTCGAGCTGCTGGAGTAGCTCCTTTACGATGTACGATACATTCTTGTCCATCTACTTTTTCGCGCCAAGCTAGGTTATGGCTATTAGAGATATTGAGCAAGACTTTTTTGCCTAAGGCTCTGCTGAGTCGTCTATGTATGTCTTCGTGACAAGCTGCCGCATAGTCAGCTGCTAAATTCATTGCCAACCAATATTCCATACCATCGTGTGTTTTCAGGTCCAACCACGCCAGATGCTGTACCTGACGTGGCAAAGGACACTGCTTCATAGCGAGGGTCGTATAATGTTTGGCAATATTGGCACCCAATCCACGTGATCCGCTGTGCGACAATATAGCGAAATAACTTCCAGGCTTGATTTTCCAATCAGGCAAGGTATGGTCTATATCGACGATGCCCAACTCCACAAAATGGTTGCCACCACCTGAAGTACCAAGTTGTTTGTACGCTTTGTCTATCATACCTTTGAGCAATGGAATCTCTCGAAACTCATTCCTGTCCAATACTGCATGATCCGACTTAATCTTATGGGTTTCTGTCATCCCAAATTTAGTGTGGTCCTGAAGTATATTTTTGAGTTCATCTTCCCGACCATTGATGTAAGAACCAGGCAAATCAAAAATAGATAAACTCATCCTACAACCGATATCTACACCCACTCCGTACGGAATCACGGCATTGTCAATAGCCAAAACACCTCCTATGGGTAGGCCATATCCAGCATGACCATCTGGCATAAGCGCACCTTTGACGGCTACTGGCAATTTAAGCGACTCGTATAGTTGATACTTTGCTGCATCCTCTATTTCGTTTTCACCATAGATCTGAAAAGGCACACGCTCTGTTTTTAATGCGTGCATTTTTAGTTCTACAGGTTTGACCAAACTCTCTGCTATTTTGCCCCAGGTTGGGTCACCCATAAAAGTGTGAGGTCGAAGCAAAACTTCTTTTGCCCGCGCCAAGATACTTTCTTTTTTTTCGCGCTTCTTATATCTGTTGATATATCCGAGTGCGATATTTATTGAATTATTTTGAGGAAAGCCCAATTTAATTAAGTCCTTCCCTGAGATTTTACTTCCCATGAATGATTGATTTTAGTGAAATGTCTTTTTGATAAAACAAATTGTAATTATTAAATACCCTAATCCTTGACTTATAAAGTAGGATTTTAGATATGTTTCTTCAAAACGACAATTTTTAATACATTTTAAATATAATTATTTGTGCAATAGACATTGCAAGACAGTAGGATTGCTTGAAAAAAATTCCAAGCTTCAAAATGATACTCAACAGGAAGTTTTAATAATGCTTATAATTATTTATTTCTATAAAGAATAGAAAAAAGTAAGCAAAAAAAAAAGCCCGTTGTATTGTACTACTTCGGGCTTCATATATCTATGGGAAAGGATATTCTTAAGAGAAATATAAGCCACGAAGCATGTTGACAGCAGGTGCTGCGCTTTTCTGATTGTTGTTGAAACAAAACATAATCTTCGTTTTTAAATGTTTAAATAATAAATAACAGCACAAAAGTAATACGGAATGTTATTACTAGCTAATACTTTAATTATCAATAAATTATTATTAGGATAAATTTAGAACAAATTAACAGAAAGTGGTGAAATATCACTATCAACTGAAAAAATAGAACCATAAGATCAAAATTGGAGTTTACATTTTGATGATAAGTAGTACTTTTTTATTTTTTACTCTTTTTTACCCCGTATCTTTTATTTTTTATGGGTTCAAGTTCTACTAATATGTCTTTGAGGGTTAGGTTTTTACTATCGGTCAATACTTTTATTTCTTGATATCCGTCGGGCGTCATTTCAAGAGATTTAACAGGTTTTCCGATGTATTCCTCAATGGCTTCGAGATATTTTTTTTCTTCTTCATCACAGAAGGCATAAGCCAAACCTCTATTGAAAGCCCTACCAGTTCGGCCTACACGGTGGACGTAATTTTCAGGATGCTCAGGTAAATCATAATTGACCACAAAGTCCACATGAGGTATGTCTATTCCTCGTGCGCTGACATCTGTAGCAATGAGCATTTTGATTTCACCTTTTTTGAACGAATCTAATACTTTGAGCCTATCAGCTTGTTCTTTTCCACCATGAATGGCTAAGGCATCAATATTGACTCTTGCCATCGCTGCTTGCACTCTGTCACATCTGACTTGTGTCCTTACAAAAACTAAGATTTTGGATTCGGGGTTTTCTTTGACTAATCGTTCTAAAAAGTATCGTTTATCATCCATGGCCACATGCATTACATAATGGTCCACATTTTTTGAGACAGGATCTTTGGGCGATATTTGTATTCGGACGGGCTTTTTTACGAGAGAGTAAGCCAATTTTTTAATATCTTCATCAATAGTCGCGGAAAAGAATAAGGTTTGCCTTTGTTTGGGAAGGTGACGAATGAGATCACGTATATCTTTGATAAATCCCAAATCCAACATATGGTCCGCTTCATCCAATACCAATATTTCTACACGATGCAATAAAAGATGGCCTTGATGCACTAAGTCAAATAGTCTGCCAGGAGTGGATACTAATATATCTATTCCTTTTTGTAGCTGAGTTATTTGCCTCTCTTGCTCTACGCCACCAAAGAGAGAAAAAGTCTCCACTCTAGTACCTTTGGACAATTGCTGTATTACCTCATGGATTTGTATAGCCAATTCTCGAGTAGGAACCATGACGACACATTTGATACCATCAGGTCTTTTTTTAATTTTTTCGGTATGCAATTTATGGATGATAGGAAGAGCAAAAGCAGCTGTTTTGCCCGTACCGGTCTGTGCGATAGCTAATAAATCTTCCCCTTTTAGAATATTTGGAATACTCTTAAACTGGATATCTGTTGGCTTCTTAAAACCTAATTTTTCAAGATTATTTTTTATTTCGTCTGCAAAATGGTATTGTGAAAATTTCATTAGGTTTTAATTATCAAATATTTTTTTTAATGAAATCATTCATCTTTGTGAACAAATGAAGTCTTGTCACACCACCAAAGATACCATGATTTCTATTGGGGTAGTAATAGGTATCAAATTGTTTATTGGCTTTTATTAAGGCATTGGCCATTTCTACAGCGTGTTGAAAATGGACGTTGTCGTCTGCCATACCGTGTATTAATAAATAAGCCCCTTTAAGTCTATCTGCAAAATATACAGGTGAATTGTCTCTATAACCTCCCTCATTTTCAGCCAATGTGCGCATGTATCGTTCAGTATATATATTGTCATACCATTTCCAATTGGTAACAGGTGCAACGGCGATAGCAGCTTTAAAAACATCCGCGCCCTTGAGAATGCAAAGCGACGACATGTAACCCCCATAACTCCACCCATATATTCCTATGCGCGATTTATCGACGTAAGGTAATGTTCCCAGATATTTGGCTGCCTCTATTTGATCAATAGTTTCATAGTGGCCTAATTGAAGGTAGGTCATTTTTTTGAATTCTTCACCTCTTGCACCAGTGCCGCGGCCATCAACGCATACCACTACATAGCCCATTTGTACTATAGATTGATACCAAAGATAATTTACACCTTTCCATCCATCTGTTACTTGCTGGCTACCAGGACCGCTGTATTGAGTCATAAATACAGGATACTTTTTATTCTTGTCGAAATCTCGAGGTTTTATCATATATCCATTGAGTTCCACATTTTCAGAAGTTTTGAAGGTGAAAAATTCAACAGGCGATAACTGATAATCCTTTGATATATCTTCAAAATTTTTATTGTCCTCTATTACCCTAATTTCCTTACCTTTTCTATTATAAACGGTATAGGAAGGTGGGGCATTGATAGTACTATATGTCATCGTATAGAAATCATAAGTGCTGCTAAATTGAGCAGAGTGTGTACCTTTTTTGTGAGTTGAGATTTCTTTAAGATTTTTTCCATCCAACCCAATACTATAAATATGTCTGTATAATGGAGAATCTTTAGCGGCTTGAAAAAAAACAGTTTTATTAGTTTCGTCCACACCATATAGGCTTGTGACATCGTATTTTCCATCAGTTAAGAGTATTTTTTCCTTTCCATCCATGGTATAGAGATAAATTTGATTGTATCCACCTTTTTCTGATGACCACAGGAAATGCTCACCATCTTTTAGAAAAGTCAAATCATCTGTAATATCTATGTAGTATTTGTTTTTTTCTTCTAATAATGTGAAGAGCTTTTGAGTATTAACATCAAAAAGCTGGAGCGAGAGTTCATTTTGATGCCTATTCATTTTGTAAATACAAAGTACATTCGGATCTTGTGTCCATTTCATTCTTGGAATGTATTCATATTTTTCTAAGTCTGCCTTTTGTGTTTCTTTGGTAGAAATGTGATAAATATTTGGGGTGACGATTGAGTTTTTTTCACCTACTTTTGGATATTTAAAAGTTTCGTGGATAGGATACATGTCATCATTGTAAAGCTGCATAGTGAACTCAGGAACTTCTGACTCATCAAACTTCAAAAAAGCCAATTTTTCGCTATCGGGAGACCAATAAAAAGCCCTTGTAAACCCAAATTCTTCTTCATAAACCCAATCGCAAAGACCATTAATGATTTTGTTTTTAGCGCCATCTTGGGTGATTTGCAATGTGTTTTTTTGATTAATATCATAATAGTATAAATTATTATTGAATACAAAAGCTACTTTTTGGCCATCTGGAGATAACTGAGGATTGGCTACTTTACCATCAAAAACAAGACTTATTTGTTTCGTTTTGGTATCAAAAATGTGACATTTTACTTTAGAAGAATGCCGATAAATGGGTTCACTTTCTGATTCTATTAATATTTTGTGATGATGCTCATAAATGTTGTAAGATTCTATTTTACCATTGAAATTTTGTATATCCACAAAAACTGAGGGATTAAGAAGTGTATCAGCGACATTGCCGGTAGTAATATCCATTTTCACAATATTCCCATCCTTGAGTTCTGAATAGTGTTTTCCATCCGCCAAAAAATTAAAACCAGCAACTGATTTTGTTCTGAATTTAGAACTAGCATAAATATCTTCTATGGTGATATTTTTTTGAGCGCTGCTATACCCAATAAATAAGAAAATAAAAAGAAATGCAAGTAATGATCTCATCATAAGTGATAATTATTCAATAAAAAATTAAACGACATACTTAATAATGTAAGGACAATATTAAAGTTCACAATTTTGCAAAAAAAACAAGGTGTAGTGTTTTTCAATTTGTCATTATTTTGTCAAAAATATAAAGAAGTGAAAAAATAAAATTAGACAAAGCAATTTATGTTGTTAAAATAAAAAATATCTAACATAAACAAAATGAGCACATTAAATCACTGTCCAAAGGCATAAATTAAAGTCATAAAGGGAAATGATTTTAATCATAATTCATACCTTAACGCCTTCTTAACTTGTGCCAAATTTCAAGAATAATGCAGATTATTTTACTTCTTATTGTTATCAGTTTAGTTGTTGCAGGAGGATTTTTGGCAGCCTTTTTTTGGGCAGTAAAAGATGGTCAGTATGATGATGACCACACGCCAGGTATGCGAATATTACTTGATGATGATATGATAGAGATTAAGGATAAAACCAATTTATAATAAACATTAAAAAATTTTTCTGATTTATGGCAAATTTAGAAACATTCAGTTATGACAACAAGATAGTGCGAAATTTCGCTTGGGCTTCGATTATTTTCGGAGTCATAGGGATGCTTGTTGGCGTTTTAGCTGCATTTCAGCTCGTGTTTCCTGCACTCAATTTAGGAATGGGGGAAACCACATTTGGTAGAATTAGGCCATTACACACCAATGCGGTTATATTTGCATTCGTAGGTAATGGAATATTTACCGGGGTGTACTATTCATTACAGAGATTACTTAAGGCTCGGATGTTTAGTGATACATTATCAAATATTCATTTTTGGGGATGGCAATTAATCATATTGGCTGCTGCGGTTACCTTACCTTTAGGTTTGACCCAAGGAAAAGAATATGCAGAACTGATCTGGCCAATAGACGTGGCCATTGCTCTCATTTGGATTGTTTTTGGTATCAATATGTTTGGTACAATTATTAAAAGGAGAGAGCAACACCTTTATGTAGCCATATGGTTCTATATTGCCACATGGGTGACGGTAACGGTGCTTCACGTTGTCAATAGTTTGGCTATACCCTATGGATTATTTGGTTCTTATCCTGTTTTTTCAGGTGTCCAGGATGCGTTAGTTCAATGGTGGTATGGTCATAATGCGGTGGCATTTTTCTTAACAACTCCTTATTTAGGATTGATGTACTACTTTATGCCGAAAGCGGCCAATAGACCTGTATATTCTTATAAGTTATCCATCATTCACTTTTGGGCTCTTATATTTATATACATTTGGGCAGGACCACACCACCTTTTATATACATCATTGCCAGACTGGGCACAGTCGTTGGGTACAGTCTTTTCAATAATGTTGATAGCGCCATCTTGGGGTGGTATGTTGAATGGACTTTTAACATTGAGAGGTGTGTGGGACAAAGTAAGAACAGATCCTATTTTGAAGTTTTTCGTAGTAGCTGTTACTGCTTACGGTATGGCTACTTTAGAAGGGCCACTTTTATCAGTAAAATCTTTGAATGCCATCACACACTTTACAGACTGGACAGTAGGTCACGTACATATTGGTGCTTTGGGTTGGAACGGTATGTTAACCTTTGGTATGATATATTGGTTGTTTCCCCGATTATATGGAACAAAATTATATTCAACGAAATTGGCCAACGTACATTTTTGGATAGGTACTTTAGGGATTTTAGTTTATGCTATTCCCCTCTATT
>CAZBCV010000019.1:0-24798 GCA_964490495.1 uncultured Aureispira sp.
ATGAAACAATAAATATTTTTACTTAAACTTTTCAATAAATGTCATATCTACTCATAAAGAATATAAGAAGAATCTATGGTATATCTTATGCTTCAGCTGAGTTCAAGCGGGGAGAAGCCATGTCCAAAGTAGAAACTATAGATAATGCATATATATTGGTAAAGGAAGGAAAAATTGAAGATTTTGGACACGAAAAAGATGCCCCGACTGATATAGAAAATACTTTGGATGCTGGAAATGGACTTCTCATGCCATCATGGTGTGATTCGCATACCCATATAGTTTTTGCTACCACAAGGGAAGGAGAGTATTTGGATAGACTTAAGGGTAAGAGTTATGAAGAAATCGCAATGGCAGGTGGAGGCATTCTTAATTCTGCAAAAAAACTACGCACTATGTCCGAAGATGATCTTTATGAGTCGGCTTTCAAAAGACTGATGGAAGTCATCAATTATGGTACAGGTGCAATTGAAATAAAAAGTGGGTATGGTCTCACTTTGGAAAGTGAATTGAAGATGCTGAGGGTGATAAAAAGATTAAAAGAGGTATCACCGATTGAAATCAAGGCTAATTTTTTAGGAGCTCATGCTATTCCGTGGGAATATAAGGACAATAGGCAGGCTTATATAGATATACTCATCAATGAAATGTTGCCTCAAGTAGCGGAAGAAAAACTTGCGGAGTATTGTGATGTATTTTGTGATCGTGGTTTTTTTACCGTGGAAGAGACTTCTATTATATTAAGTGCCGCTGCTCAATATGGACTTAAACCCAAAATACACGCTAATGAGCTCGCTAATTCTGGCGGTGTTCAAGTAGGTATTGCTCATGATGCCATATCGGTTGATCATTTAGAAATGATAGGAATAGATGAAATAGAGGCTTTGCTATATTCAAAAACAATACCAACAGTGTTACCTTCATGTTCATTCTTTCTAAATATTGAATATGCCCCTGCTAGAAGAATGATAGATTCTGGTCTAGGTATTGCTATGGCAACAGATTATAATCCAGGGTCTAGTCCTTCGGGCAATATCCCTTTGCTTATGGCTTTGGCATGTAACAAAATGCGTATAGTGCCCAATGAGGCTTTTAATGCTGTGACAATAAATGGAGCCTATGCAATGGAACTCAACGCTACCCATGGTACTATAGAAGTAGGAAAAACAGCTAATTTTTTTATTACTCATCCCATTCCTTCTTTGGATTATATGATATATAGTTTTGGTGCTCACCATATCAATAAAATAATACTTAGGGGAGAGCTTTTTGAGAAAAAAACTAGTCATTAAGGGCATATACCTTATAAAAATATAATAATTGGCACAATAATTGTCTTAGCATTAGTAGATGAACTACCTCTTCAATGATGTTTATTTCTACGGGCCTAACCTTGGGTTACGTTTTGAAAAATAATGAAAAAAATAAATTTACAATAATATATTTTGTTTTTTATTGATATTAATGTTTATATAACTGAATATCATGTTTTTATATCCATTGATATTTTTGAGATATTAATTTGTAATTGATATTTTAAATAAAAATATATCAAAATTACCCCATCAAAAGTTATCTCTGACAGCAGAAGTGGTCCTACCTTTGCGTCATTCCCCGTTAAGAGTAAATCTTATCTAAATCTGACTAATGCCCGTGACGAACGGGTAAGAACTCATTTATTTAATAACTAAAATTTTATTACCCATGGTAAAAAAAGATTTACTTTACCCAAGTAAAGGGATTCCGGTATTCCGTAATTTATCGTTGAGTCTCTTATTGTTTATTTCTTTTGTTTTTAATGGCTTTAGTCAGAGCCAAATTGTTTGTAACTCTAGAGTCAATGTTTCATTGGATGGCAATTGTGAGGCGGAGCTTCGGCCAGACATGATTTTAGAAGGCCCACAGGCTCAGTACTCACCTCCATTTACTATTCGTGTGAGTGGTACTAATGTTAGGAACAACAACACTAACAGACCTGTAATTACAGCTCCAGGAAATTATTCAGTGACAGTGACCAATTCACAAGGTAACTCTTGTTGGGGTTCGCTTCTAGTAGAGGACAAATTAGCACCTGTAGTGGAGTGTGCTTGCCCTCCTACTTCTTCAACTCCTGAAGCTGCATGCGTTTTTGCGTGTACAGATGAAGCTGCTTTTGTGGCAGGCAGACTCACTATTCCGCGTCCTCAAGTCACTGACAATTGTGGTACATTCACCACCACTTTCAATGATCAATGGATTGTGTCAGGAAATCAAGGTTGTGAAGGTAAAGTTGTAAGACGTACATGGACTTACAAAGATGCTTCTGGAAATGAAAGCTCTTGTGTATCTGAATACACGTTTGAACCAGCTAGTATTTCAGACGCAACATTAGCTCCTCCTTACAATGCACCTGTTATGACATGTGGTGTGGATGTAAGTATGCCAGGTGTTTACAGTTATTTCAGAGACAAATTATTTAATGATTATTTGCCTACTTATTTGGCTCAAGTTCCTGGAACTTATGCTAATGAAAGTGCGGCTAGAGCAGCAGCAAGAACAGCTGCAGACGCAGAAGCTATCAAATACGCTTACCCAACAGTGAATGGTGTTCCTTTAGATGGAAAAGTATGTAATATTTTGGCTTCGAAATCAGATGTAGAAGTAACGGCTTGTAATGGTTGTGCGGATAGTAAAAAAGTAGTGAGAACATGGACCATAATGGACTGGTGTGATGGTGAAACGCGTACATTAGTACAAATCATCAAAGCTACAGATGAGGAAGGCCCAATTATTGATGTTGTGGATATGACCGTAAGTGTTGACCCATGGACGTGCGGTTCAAATACTTTGTTGCCTGCTCCAACTGTACTGAAAGACAAGTGTGATAAAAATCCAACTTATAGCATTCAAGCGCCATTTGGTGTTATTGTAAGATTTGATATTCCGAGTGGTAGATATTTGATTATAGGTGCTCCAAAAGGCATACATACTATCAAATATGTTGCAAAAGATTGTTGTGGTAATGAATCTATTGCAGAAATGACTTTGACAGTTTTAGATAGAACTCCTCCTATTGCTGTAGCAAAGCAGAATATAGTAATATCTTTGACGACAGGTGGAAATCAAGATGGAATAGCTAAATTGTTTGCAGCGTCTGTGGACAATGGTTCATATGACAGTTGTACTCCAGTTCACTTAGAAATAAGAAGAGAAAAAGTAGCAGGACGTGATGTTGACGGATGTAATCATACAGGTAATTATACATATAATGCTGATGGACATTCTGATGATGGTTCAACTAACCCAAGTGCACCTGATTATGATACTGACGGTGGAGCTTATGTGAAGTTTTGTTGTGACGATTTAACAGATAGAGAAGGTGATGTTCCTTTTGGAATTCATAAAGTTTGGTTGAGAGTATGGGACGATGGTGATATGGATGGTGTTTTTGGCTCTGCTGGTGACAACTATAATGAAACATGGATCGAAGTAAGAGTTGAAGATAAGTTACAACCCACAATTATTTGTCCACCTAACATTACAGTAAACTGTGACGATGATATCACTAACTTATCATTAACTGGAACGGCAAGAGCTTTTTCTAATTGTTTAGACTTAGAAGTAGTTTATTCAGACAGGTCGTTTTTGAATACTTGTGGAACTGGACATGTGGATAGAACATGGAGAGTTAAAAACAAACCTAGTGTTGCTTGTGTACAAAGAATTACAGTTGTTAATGCACATGGAACATTCAGCGAAAGCGATATTACATGGCCTAAAGCAGAAATCGTTACTAATTGTGCTGACAATGCAATGGGAGATAGACCTACATGGACTCAAAGAGCTTGTGACCAAATAGGAATGAGTGTAAAAAGTGACACTTTCTACTTTGAAGGTAATGCATGTTTGAAAATTTTAAATAGGTACACTATTTTAGATTGGTGTCAATATGATCCTAACTCAACATCTACAATTGGTTCTTATTCCTTTACACAAGTTATCAAAATTATTGATAATGAAAAACCTGTTTTAGCATCTTGTGCAGACTTAATGTTTGAAAACAATACTCCTAACTGTACAGTGAGTGGATTGCAATTGACAATGTCTGCTACAGATCAAGGCCAATGTGCTTCTGATTGGTTGAAGTGGGTTGTACTTGTGGACTTATGGGGCGATGGTACTGTAGATTATGAATACTCATCATTTTTACCCGTAAATGCTACTACTTTTGTAGATAGAAACGGCAATGGTATTCCTGATGTTTATGTGTCTCCAACAGATAATGGAGGTACTATCAGAATCACTATTCCGGAAGATATCAAAGGAAATATGTCTAATCACAAAGTGACGTGGAGAGTAACTGATGGTTGTGGTAACACTACAGCATGTAATCAAAACTTTATGGTGGTGGACAAAAAGAAACCTACACCTTACTGCTTGAATATTAGTTCAGCATTAATGAACAATGGTATGGTAGAGCTTTGGGCTGCGGACTTCAATTTAGGTTCATTTGACAACTGTACTGCTCAGAGAAATCTTTTATACACTTTCAATGAAGAGCATCCTGTATTGACAAGACTTAATGAAACGCACTATTTCAAAGGTCAAGGCCAAAATGCAACTAAAGCAGAGTACGATGCAAAACGCGCTCAAATATGGTTGCCAGCAAGCAAAAGCTCAGGAATGGTATTTAATTGTGATGATTTACCAAAAGTTAGTGTAAAAATGACAGTTTGGGACGAAAAGCTTAATTATGATTTCTGTACTGTTGAATTGTCATTGAATGATAATCAAGGTGCGTGCGGTAGTGTATTGACTGGTTCAATCACAGGAAATATATATTCAGCTGACGGTAGAATGGTTGAGGCTGTAGAAGTAGTTTTAGATAATGGTACTCCAGAGATGCTAAAAACTGAATTATCTTCAAGATCAGGCGAATATTTATTCAATACTCCAATGTACTATGATTATAATATCAGTGGTTTCAAAAATGATGATGTTTTGAATGGTGTAAGTACTTTAGACTTAGTTCTTATTCAAAGACACCTTTTAGATATCACTAAATTCAATAGCCCTTACAATGTAATTGCTGCCGATGTAAATAATGACGGACGCATAACAGTATCCGATATCAGTGACTTAAGAAAAGTTATTTTAGGAGTAAACGGTAAGTTTACAAATAACACAAGTTGGAGATTTGTTGATAGTAAACAATCATTTACTAATATCAATAGCCCATGGCCGCTGAACGAAAGTATTTTTATACACAATTTTGCACACAATATGGCTAATCAGAATCTTGTAGGTATAAAAGTAGGTGACGTCAATGGATCTGTTATCACAAACATCAACGATAAACCTGTTGATTCAAGAAGTATTTTAGTTTTAGAAACTGAAAACAACTTACTCAACAAAGGTGAAGTTTCAGATGTAGTAATTACTAGTGATGTAAATGAAGTATATGGTATGCAGTTTACCTTGACATTGAATCAAGCCACTCTTGAAGCAATCTTTGTAGGAGGCCAAAAGATTGATAAAGAGAATATTGCACAAGTTTCGGCAGATACTTATAATGTAAGTTGGAATAGTAATGAAAGTGTTTCTGGTAACAATTTAGTTACTTTGAGTATCGTTCCAAATACACAAGCATCAGTTTCTGAAATTGTATCTATCAACTCATCACTTACAGCAGCAGAATTATATGCGGGTGAAGCTCTTGCTACCAGTAAATTGTCCCTAAGATTTGCGGGTAATAATGCAGATGACTCATTTGTTTTATATCAAAATGAGCCCAACCCATTCACTGACAAAACAGTAATTAACTTTAACTTGCCTCAGGCAGCAGATGCTACCCTAAAAGTATTTGATGTGACGGGACAAGTTATATATACACAAAAGAGATTCTTTGAGAAGGGAATGAACTCTTTCAACTTAGATAGAACTGACATACCTACCACAGGTGTGATGATATATCAAGTAGAAAGTGGTGAATTTACCTCCACGAAGAAGATGATCGGCCTCGAGTAACAAACAATTTGCTTAAATTAATTCCTGAAGGAGAGTATCGAAAGGTACTCTCCTTTTATATTTTCACTAACTATCTGTTTGTCTAAATAAAACTTTATAACTACCTTTGCGACTTAATTTAAAAAACCCATCCACTCGTGAGTATTTCAATTTCAAAAAAAGCAGCAGACAATATTAGAATTCTTTCAGCCGCCATGGTAGAGAAGGCCGCATCTGGACATCCAGGTGGAGCCATGGGTGGAGCTGATTACATACATATTCTTTTTAGCGAGTTTTTAAATTTCGACCCGGATAACGGTCTTTGGCCATTCAGAGATAGGTTTTTTTTAGATCCAGGACATATGTCTGCTATGTTATACTCACAACTTACTTTATGTGGTTTTATGGGTATGGATGATCTCAAAAACTTTAGACAATGGAAAAGTCCAACACCAGGTCATCCAGAGGTCGATTTTGTTAGAGGAATTGAAAATACATCTGGACCATTGGGTTTGGGACATGCTTTTGGTGCTGGTGCTGCCATAGCGGAAAGATTTTTAGTGGAAAGATTTGGTGAATGGATGAGCCATTACTCTTACATTTATATATCTGATGGGGGTATTCAAGAAGAAATTTCTCAAGGTGTAGGCCGGATAGCTGGATATTTAGGATTAGGAAATATTATTATGTTTTATGATGCTAATGATGTACAGCTTTCAACAAAAGTGGGCGAAGTCACCAATGAAGACACTGCTAAAAAATATGAAGCGTGGCATTGGCACGTAATAGAAATTGATGGCAATGATGAGCATCAAATCAGAAAAGCTATCAAAGAATGTCAATCCATCAAGGACAAACCCTCTCTCATAATAGGAAGAACTGTGATGGGTAAGGGCGCTGTCATGGATGATGGAAGTTCTTATGAAGGTATGGTAGAAACACACGGGAAGCCATTGGGCAAATCCAAAGCTTCTTTTACAAAAACAATTGAAAATCTTGGCGGAAATGCTGAAAGTCCTTTTGAAATTTTTGTCGATGTCCATCAATATTATCAGAAAGTACTCGACGAAAAACGTGAATATGTCAAAAACCATACAAAATTATACAGTCAGTGGACCAATGACAATCCAGACAAAGCACAAACTTTAGATAAATATCTTAACAATGAATTGCCTCAATTAGATTTTGATACCATTGAGTTGGCAACAAATGATGCTACACGAAATGCCTCTTCTAGAGTATTGGGCTATCTCGCTCAGAATGTAGGCAACATGATTGTGTCATCAGCCGATTTGAGCAATAGTGATATGACGGATGGTTTCTTAAAAAAATCTAAAGCATTCAGTAAAGGTGATTTTAGTGGCGCTTTCCTACAAGCGGGAGTATCAGAATTGACCATGGGTGCTCTTTGTACGGGCATGGCCTTGCATGGTGGTGTGATACCAGTATGTGCAACATTTTTTGCGTTTTCTGACTACATGAAGCCAGTGTTGAGGGTAGCTGCACTTATGGAACAGCCTGTAAAATTTTTATGGACACACGATGCTTTTAGAGTAGGTGAAGATGGCCCCACGCATCAACCCATTGAACAAGAAGCTCAATTGCGCTTGTTAGAAAAACTTAAAAACCATTCAGGTCAAACTTCTTTCCTTGCGCTTAGACCAGCAGATAGCGCTGAAACAGTGAGTAGTTGGCAGCTGATGTTGGACACTAAAGATAGACCATCAGGCTTGATATTGTCTCGCCAAAATATTAACGATATCGCTACTTCTGGCGATAGAAGGGTAGAAAGTTCGGCAGTCACAAAAGGGGCGTATATTGTATATGATTGCGATTCCACACCAGATATTATTTTACTGGCCAATGGGTCGGAAGTAGCTACTTTGATGGCAGCAACTCCTTTGCTTACTAATAACCATGGACTCAAAGTTAGAGTGGTATCCGTAGCTTCCGAAGGTCTTTTTAAAGATCAATCCGTTGAATATCAGAATGAGATTCTTCCAAAAAATGTTGTAAAATTTGGTCTTACTGCAGGCTTGCCAGTGACTTTAGAAGGTTTAGTGGGTGACAATGGAAAAGTTTTTGGACTGACTCATTTTGGTTACTCTGCACCTTTCAATGTTTTGGATGAAAAATTTGGCTATACTGCTGAAAATGTTGTTCTTCAAGTATTAGAATTGTTTAAATAGGGGAATTAATGTATTAGTTGTTCAATAGTTTTTTTTATAGCTCAATTTTTTGGGATGTGAAGAAATTTTTATAATTCAATATTTTATCCTAATATTCATTTCTTTAGGCTGTTCTTACTAATGATGCCTAATATTCTTTACTGATTTCAAAGAATACCTTAGCGCTTAAACTCTTATGATTTTTTCAAAATAAAGAATTCAGAAGTGTTTCTCATTTCCAAAAAAAAAGTTTGGGTTTTACAACCATTTTGAGGAAAATACATTAATTTTGTGTGAATTATAAAATAAGATAATGAAGATAAAATTTTGTGGAGCAGCTCAATTTGTAACTGGAAGCTCTCACCTTATAGAGTTAAGTGATGGTTATAAAATTCTTTTGGATTGTGGAATGTTTCAAGGGAAAGGCACGAAAATTTGGGAATGGAACAATCATTGGCATTTTAATCCTCAAGAAATTGATTGTTTGATTTTATCTCATGCACACATAGACCACAGTGGACGAATACCTAAATTGGTTAAAGATGGCTTTAAAGGGTCTATTCATACAACTCACGCCACTAGAAGTATTTGTGCTGTGATGTTGATGGATAGTGCAAAAATACAAGAAACAGACGTAGAATGGCACAATAAGAAGTTGCTGACTAAAAGAAAAAGAGGGGATAAAAAAATGCGCGAACCTTTGTATAAAAAGGAAGATGTAAGCCCGGCTATGGTTAGGTTTGAGGGCCATCCGTATGATGTGTGGGAATATATTAGTCCCCGTGTACAAGTTTTATTCCGTGATGCTGGTCATATCTTTGGAAGCGCAACTGTCACACTCAAAATCAATGACAATGGAGAAGAAATTATGGTGGGCTTTACAGGTGATATAGGAAGACCTATGCGACCCATCATTAAAGACCCTCAACCTATGCCCAAAGTGGATTATCTCATTTGCGAATCTACTTATGGAAATAGGTTGCATGAGTCTGCCCCCGAACAAAGTGATGCTTTCCTTCAGGTGATAAAAGAAACCTGCGTAGTCAAAAAAGGTAAGCTTATTATTCCTGCCTTTAGTTTGGGCAGAACTCAAGAATTGGTCTATATGTTAGATAAAATGGAGACTGCAGGCTTACTTCCCCATATCCCTATTTATGTGGATAGTCCTTTGGCCATCAATGTCACACAAATATTCAATTTACATCCTGAATGTTTTGACGAAGAAATAAATAACTATTTACTAACAGATAGCAATCCTTTCGGTTTCGAAAACCTATATTACATAAAAGATGTGGAAGAGTCGAAACGGCTCAACCATTCGAAAGAGCCATGCATCGTGATTTCAGCATCTGGAATGATGAATGCGGGACGAGTCAAACATCACTTATTCAACAGTATAGAAGATCCCAAAAATACTATTTTGATTGTAGGATATTGTACGCCTGAAACTCCAGGTGGGCAGCTTTTAGCAGGTGAAACCACAATAAATCTCTTTGACACTGAAAAGGAAGTAAAGGCAGATATTGTGGTTATGACTTCGTTCTCAGGGCATGGTGACCAAAATGAAATGTATGATTTTATCAGCAATCAGCATGAAACAGTAAAGGAAATATTTTTGGTACATGGTGAGCTGAGTGTACAAGAAGATTTCAAAACATTTTTGATGGATAAGGGGTTTGGCAGCATTAGGATCCCAGAGGTAGGGAGTGTTTTTGAGACTTCTTTACATAATAAGGTTGAAACAAATTAAATTTTATTTCTTTTTTTGTTCATAAAAATGAAAAATTAATTAATTGTAAAAAAGTGAAGTAATATTGTCAGTTTTGAATTTTTTATCAGACAAATATCAATAAATAAATATTAAAATTTAACACATAAAGACCTCCATAAACAATTATATTATTCCATGGATTATATTGAAATATTTTTAAACGCTTATAAAAATTACTTTAATTATCTTGTTTCCGAAATAACGAGTTTTCATTGGGGTAATTACTTCTATGGTCTTTTGATAGTTTCTCTATTAATATGGATATTAGAAATATATTTCCCATGGAGAAAAAATCAGAAGATATTTAGGAAAGACTTTTGGTTAGATATATTTTATTTGTTTTTTAATTTTTTTCTATTAAATCTCATTTTTTTAGTAGCATTATCCGATGTGACAGCCGCTCTTTTTGAAAATATTTTATCAAAAGTGGGATGGTCGCTACCACAATTGACACTCATTGACGCTTCAAGTTTACAATTTCCATTGGGTCTCCTTTTGTTTTTTGTTGTGACAGATTTTGTACAGTGGCTGACTCACAGAATGCTACACAAGTTTGAATTTTTGTGGGAATATCATAAAGTGCATCATTCGGTGAAGGAGATGGGATTTGCAGCTCATTTTCGCTACCATTGGATGGAACCTATCATATATAAATCTATGCTTTATCTACCTATTGCTATTGTGGGAGGGTTTTCATTAGATCAAGTTTTTATTGTTCATATGATAGCTATTAGTATTGGTCATTTGAATCATGCCAACGTGAATATTGATTATGGTTTCTTAAAATATATATTTAATAACCCCAAAATGCACATATGGCACCATAGCAAAGAACTGCCTAATACTTACGGTGTAAACTTTGGAATATCTCTGAGTCTATGGGATTATTTGTTCAAAACTGATTATATACCACACGATGGCCGCGATATTCCTTTGGGTTTTGACGGAGACGAAAATTATCAAGGATTCTATTTGCTCAATAAAAAACCCTAAACCATTTTGAAAAACAAGATCATAGTGGTCATTCCGGCATTTAATGAAGCTCCTTCTATTTCAAAAGTGATTCAAGAGATACCTAAAGTTGTATCTGAGATTATAGTTGTGGACAATAATTCATCCGATGATACGTACGCGAAGGCCATACAATCAGGAGCTATCGCTCTGAAAGAACAAAAAAAAGGATATGGGTGGGCTTGTTTGTGCGGAATTCACTATATTACTCAATATCATCCCGATACGGATATAGTTGTATTTTTGGACGGAGACTACTCTGACTATCCAGAAGATTTGATAGAAATTGTAAAGCCAATCATTGAGCAAAATTTTGATTTTGTCATTGGTGCTAGAGTAAAAGAGCTCAGAGAACCCCATTCGATGACACCCCATCAGATCTTTGGAAATAAATTGGCCACTTTCTTGATGCGCATAATGTATAACGGCAGATATACTGATTTAGGGCCTTTTAGAGCTATAAAATTCGATAAATTGCTTGAGCTACAAATGGAAGATAAAACCTATGGATGGACAGTAGAAATGCAACTTAAAGCTCTTAAAAAGAAATTTAAATATCAAGAAATACCTGTGCGGTATAAAAATAGAATTGGTGTTTCTAAAGTATCGGGTACAGTGAGAGGATCGATAGGCGCAGGTATCAAAATATTGGGATGGATATTCAAATATGCTTTCAAATGATTGTATATATTTTAATGGTTTTATACTTTTTGGCCATGACTATGGTATTTATGTATAGCCTTACTATGCTTAATTTATCTTTCCACTTCAAAAAGGAGCTAAAAAGTCTCCATAAAATATCTGATGAGTACATTCAAGATGATAAATTACTTCCTTTTGTAACGATTCAATTACCTATTTACAATGAAAAATATGTAGTTAAAAGACTTTTGGAATGTATCTCCAAAATGGACTACCCAAAAGGAAAATTGGAAATTCAGGTTTTGGATGATTCGACGGATGATTCAAAAAATGATAATAAAAAGTGGGTTGAGGAGTTGCAACTTGAAGGATTTCCTTTTGTATATATTCACAGAAAAAACCGTTCTGGATTTAAAGCTGGAGCATTAAAAGAAGGGTTAGCGTTGGCTCATGGCCAGTATATTGCTATTTTTGATGCCGATTTTTTACCTCAAAGCGATTGGTTGAAAAAGGCTATAAGCTATTTTAAAGAGCCACAAGTGGGCATAGTACAAACTCGTTGGGGGCATTTGAATCGTTCTTATTCTGTATTAACGGAGATTCAAGCGTTTGCTTTAGATATTCATTTTACTTTAGAGCAATTGGGACGAAATACTTTGGGGCATTTTGGAAATTTTAACGGTACCGCTGGAATTTGGAGAAAAGAAACCATCCTTGATGCGGGCAATTGGCAAGCAGACACACTCACCGAAGATTTGGACTTGAGTTATAGGGCACAGCTGAAAAATTGGAAAATTAAGTATTTGGTGGATGTAGTGGCGCCAGCTGAACTACCCATTACTGTTAATGCTACTCGCAGTCAACAGTTTAGGTGGAACAAAGGTGGCGCTGAGAATTTTAGAAAATTAATAAAACAAGTGCTGTTTTCTTCAAGTTTAAATTTTAAAGGCAAATTACATGCATTTATTCATTTATTGAGCAGTTCCTTGTTCTTGTTTATATTTTTTATTTCCTTATTCAGTGTGCCTATAACGATTTTAAGTCATCACTATACTGCTTTGAGTTTTCTTACTCCCATATTCTATGTTTTTTATGCGGGAACATTTATATTTTTCTTTTCCTATTGGCCATCTTATCGGTATGTCGTAGGGCATACTTTCAAAGATTTTTGGGTATATACATGGAAGTTTTTTACATTTTTTACATTGATTTTAGGGTTTTCTTTTCACAATGCAGTGGCTGTCTATGAAGGTTTAAGGGGAATTAAAAGTGATTTTGTAAGGACGCCAAAGTTCAATGTGTTCAAAAACAATGTTTCAACCCCAAAAAATGAATATTTAATCCATGACATACCAAAAATTGTATTTTGGGAAGCTTTGTTATGTTTATATTTTTTGTTTGGAATGATTTATTCTGCCTATCATCTTAATTTTGGACTTTTTGTCTTTCAGTCGATGTTGTTGGTAGGATATTTTTTTGTGGTATTCAATACAATAGTTAAAAGGTGAGCAAATATATCACATATGGTATATTGCTTTGGACCTATGTCTATTTTGCTTATTTTGTACAAAGAAGCGACTTTGAATTCCTTTTTTTGTTGTATTCACTATTGTTTGCAGGTAGTATTTATTTGTACAAATCCAATATATCTGATTCAATATTATATCGACTAACACTTTTCATAAAAATTGTATTACTATTTTCTATACCCCATCTTTCGCAGGACTTTTTCCGTTTCATTTGGGATGGGAGAATTTTACAAATGGGGTACAATCCATATTTATATACGCCGGAATTTCTTAGTAAAAATGGAGATTTTTTTATATCGGAAATGAAGTATTTATTGGATGGAATGGGGCCGTTAAGTTTTTCAAATCATTCAAATTATCCGCCTTTCAATCAGCTGTTTTTTAGGATTGCCGCCATTTTTGGTCATAATTCTGTCCTTGTTTCTATTGTCGTCATGAAACTTTTTTTATTGATTGCGGACTATATTGTTTACAAATATGGCCAAAGGTTACTTGAATTGTTGGGCCAAAACCCACGAAAAATATTTTTATATATTCTCAATCCTCTTTTGATTTTGGAAGTTCATGCTAATTTACATTTTGAAGGAATGATGGTGGCCCTTCTTGTCCTTTCGCTCTATTTTTTCCAAATTTCTAAAAATACGTTTTCTGGAGTTTTTATGGCACTTTCTGTCAGTACTAAACTTATTCCATTGATGTTTTTGCCACTTTTCTATCCCATTTTAGGCCTCCAACTTTCAGTCAAATACTTTTTTATAGTGGGTTTCTTTATTCTTTTGTTGTTTATTCCTTTTATAGACCAAGATTTAATATCCAAATACAGTTCGACAATTGCCTTATGGTTTACAAATTTTGAGTTTAATGGCAGTGTATATTACGTCATAAGAGAATTGGGATATATCACAAAAGGCTACAATATTATTCAAATATTTGGGAAAATTATGCCGCTAATAGTGGTGTTACTTGTTTTTATTATAACTCTATTTAAAGACAATAGTTCGACTTTGAAAGTCATACAAAATATGATGTGGGTGCTTGCGATTTATTTTTTTCTAGCTACAACAATACATCCTTGGTATATTCTTACTTTGTTGTTTCTATCCGTTTTTACCCATTATACATTTCCATTAGTGTGGAGTTTTACTATTTTTGCGAGTTATTCAGCTTATAGCAAAGATACATTTCAGGAAAATTATTTACTTATCTTTTTAGAATATATTATAGTATTAAGTGTATTGGGTTTTGAGCTAATAAGAACGTACAAAGGCAATAATAAAATAATCAATAATTCTATATTTTTATAACATTACAAATTTAAAATTTATGTCAACGTATTACAATCCAGCGGATTTAAAAAAGTTTGGTAATATTTCTGAGTGGAATGCTGAACTAGGTGAAAAGTTTTTTGCCTATTATGGAAAAGTCTTTGAAGAGGGTAGTCTCACTGCTAGAGAAAAATCATTAATAGCTCTTGCCGTGGCACATACTGTTCAGTGCCCTTATTGTATTGATGCCTATACTGGCGACGGTCTTCAGCGAGGAATTACAAAAGAGGAAATGATGGAGGCGCTTCATGTAGCAGCGGCTATAAGGGGTGGTGCTTCTTTGGTTCATGGAGTACAAATGATGAATAAATACAATAAATTAAGCATGTAATGGACATCAATTTGAAGGAAAAAAAGGTATCGTTTCATCGTCAAAACAAACAAGTAGTTGACCAACAATACCAACAATCAGTATTGAATGGAGGTCCATTCCAAAATGGTGATCTTCCTTTCTTCAAGGACAAAATAAGTGAGACCGGAAAATTTCCATTAAAACCTTCTGCTCTTGAAATTCTTCAAGTCAATGTAGGGTATATGTGCAATCAAGTATGTGCGCATTGCCATGTGGATGCTGGACCCGACAGGAAGGAGATAATGACAGCCGAAACTATGCGTCAGATTCTAGATATTTTAAAGAAAACTGATGTACACACCCTTGATATCACGGGCGGAGCTCCTGAAATGAACCCACATTTTAGAGGGTTTGTAGAAAGTGCTGTGAATTTAGGCGTAAAAGATATCATTGTAAGGTCCAATCTAACAATAATCCTGGCCAATAAATCCTACAACGACTTGCCAGAATTTTTTGCAAAAAATCGGGTTCATGTAGTTTCTTCTCTTCCATTCTACAAACAAAACCAAACCGACAAACAAAGAGGAGACGGTGTATTTGATGCCTCCATTCAAGCCCTTAAAATGCTCAATGCAGTGGGTTATGGAAAGGAAAATTCTGGATTGAAATTAGACCTTGTCTATAATCCTGCCGGCGCTTTTCTTCCTGCACAACAAATGGACTTAGAGAAAGAATTTAAAAGAAACCTCAAAAAGGATTATGGTATTGAGTTTTGCCAACTTTTTTGTATCACCAATCTTCCTATAAGTCGCTTTTTGGATTATTTGTTGCGCACTGATAATTATGAGGACTACATGCACACCCTGGTAGATGCTTATAATCCTCATACAGTGGATCATGTGATGTGTAGAAATACTTTATCCATTAGTTGGGATGGTTTTATGTACGATTGTGATTTTAATCAAATGTTGGGTCTGAAAGTAGGAATGAAAACGCACCATATCGCTGATTTTAATTTGGACATGCTCAATCAAAGAAATATAGTTTTGTCACAACATTGTTATGGTTGTACTGCGGGCGCGGGAAGTAGCTGTCAAGGAACTGTAGCATAATAAATAAATAAAAAAATAGCATAATATAGTCTAATGGCCCGTAGTGAAAGTATTGTCATAGTTTTTGCAAAAAATGCACAAAAGGGAGCCGCTAAAACTCGTTTGGCTAGAAGTATTGGAGATGATAGTGCTCTAGAGGTATATAAAATACTTTTGTCACACACAAAGTCCGAGCTCTTGAAACTGAAGCAAGATATAAGAATTGTTTTTTATGGAGAAATAGATAAATACAATTTTTGGTATGAGCATATATTTCAAAAGAGCCTACAAAGTGAAGGTGATTTGGGTCTAAAAATGCAAACTGCTTTTGAATCCTGTTTTGACGAAGGATACTCAAAAGCCGTAATAATTGGAACAGATTTACATGATTTTTCGAAAGATATGGTCGAAGAAGCATTGGGGCATCTGGACAATCATGATGTTGTGATTGGTCCAGCTATGGATGGTGGCTATTATCTTTTGGCCCTAAAACCTAATTTTCCAAGAGCCTTGTTTGAAAATAAGCAGTGGAGTTCTTCCTCTGTGCTTGAAGATACTTTGAACGATTTAAAACACCTAAAAGTTCAGTTATTGGCACCTAAAAACGATATAGACACCTTGGCAGATATTGTAGATATTGAAGAGTTTAAACAATTCATAGTTTGATATTGTATAGTAGTTATAGTGAGTAGAATGTCTTTATTGGATAGTGTTAAAATTGAAGAATATAATTAAAATAATTTTGATGTACATAAAGAAAGCAATTTTTTTGGTCATGGCAGCTTTGGGTATGAGTGTAGGATATACTCAAGGCGAAAGCAGTCTGCTCAAATTGTTATTGAAATATAATACTGGAGAAATCCCCTATAAAAAGGTGAGCGAAATAACCCATGAAGAGGCTTACATTTATATAGATGCGCGAGAAAAGGCTGAGTACAATGTGAGCCACTTAAAGAATGCAGTTTTTGTGGGTTATGAAGATTTTACTTTGGCCAATATGCCCCAATCTATATCGAAGTCTTCCAAAATTTTAGTGTATTGTTCCCTTGGCGTGAGATCAGAAAAGATTGGAATCCAACTCAAAGAAGCGGGCTATACGCAAGTTTATAATTTATATGGAGGCATCTTTGAATGGAAAAAAGCTGGTAAAAAAATATATCAAAATGACGGTAAGGAAACAGATTATGTACATGGGTATAATAAATTTTGGTCCAAATTTGCCAATGGACTGAAGGTGAAACTTTGATTTTAGGGTAAATTCGATCTTGTTTTAAACATTGAATTATCTTTTCCCTATCCATCAATTATCGTCCTAAAAGTAAGATTGACTCTCGGTGTGTTAATTTTTTGGGTAGGAGGCAATCTATGCACCCAGTTTTGCTGAGTGGTACCTTTCATCATCAATAGGCTTCCGTGTTCGAGTAAAACATCAATACGTTCTTTGGTGTTTTTGTGTTTGAAAGAAAACTTTCGTTCGGCTCCGAAACTAAGTGAAGCAATGGCACCATTTTTTTTCAAATCGGGTTCGCCATCGCTATGATAAGCCATGCCTTCTGTACCGTTATGGTAAAGATTGAGTAAACATGAATTGTAAGTTTCTCCACTTTCAGACTCTACAATATTTTTTATATTAGTCAACTCCTCCGTCCATGGCAAGGCATACTTGCTGATGTGGGAATAGGTGTATTCATAAGGTTTGTCGCCATACCATGCCACTTTTCTTTTTGTGATTATCTTCTTGCCAAAAATGATACTTTCATCATTTTTCCAGTCGATAGAATTGAGGAGGGTTGTCAACATTTCATGAGCCTGAAAAGTGTCAAATATGATACCATGGTAATATACTTCACCATCGTAAGGCAAGCAATTGATTGTTTTATCTGCGACAATACCAAAAAGTCCCATCAACGATTTTTTCTCTAAACTCAAAAGGAGGTTTTATGTTTTGAAAAATAATGGGAATCATTTCACGACTTAAAATACTTACAGTCTTTGAAAAAAAAAGGGCTCACATGTTGATGTGAACCCTTTTTGAGCGCCCCCTCTAGGACTTGAACCTAGGACCTGCGGATTAACAGTCCGTCGCTCTAACCGACTGAGCTAAGGGGGCATTTGAGATTGAGTTTATATTTTTAATACTTACGATTTCTCAATTGCGGTGCAAAAGTATAATGTTTTTTTAAATTGACAAACATTTTTGTCTTAAAATTTTTAAAAAAATCTAACTATTTTATCAGCTGTATTCAAAATTGTGAAAATCAAAAACTTATAAATGTCTTTCTGCGTGATAAGAACTTCTTACTAATGGGCCACTTTCCACATATGCCAACCCTCTTTTTAGTCCTTCTTCTTTATACATAGCAAAGATATCAGGGTGGATGAATTCATCGACTTCTATGTGCATTTTTGTAGGTTGTAGATATTGACCTATAGTCATTACATCACATCCATGAGCGGCCAAGTCGTCCATGACCTTAAATACTTCTTCTTGCGTTTCGCCTAGACCCACCATTATTCCAGACTTTGTTCTTTTGCCAAACTCTTTAGTCCTTTTTATTTGTTCTAGAGATCTTTGGTATCTGGCTTGAGGTCTTACTTTTCGGTAAAGGCTTTCTACCGTTTCCATATTGTGCGATACGACTTCTTGACCAGCACTGATCATGCGTTCGAGGGCTTCCCATGTGCCTTTTACATCTGGTATGAGGGTTTCTATCGTGGTCTCAGGGCAGACTTCTTTTATTTTTCTTACTGTTTGATACCACACTTCTGCACCTCTATCTTTGAGCTCATCTCTATTGACTGAGGTTATCACAGCGTGTTTTACTTGCATAAGGAAGACCGCTTCAGCTACTCTTCGTGGTTCATCGGTATCATATTCGGTAGGCTTTCCTGTTTTCACAGCACAAAACGAACAACTTCTTGTGCAAACATTACCTAAAATCATAAAGGTAGCAGTACCAGCACCCCAACATTCACCCATATTGGGACAATTTCCACTTTGACAAATAGTGTGTAACTTATAGTCATCCACCAATGTTCTTACTTTCCTATATTCTTCGCCAATGGGTAATTTTACTCGCAACCAATTGGGTTTTCTTTTTGACTCTGTAGAGGGCACTACTGGCAATTCTACCATAGGTGTTACTTATCTTTTGGATTCAATAATTTAATTATAACGTTTTCCTAATTCTAAGGTTGCGTAAAAATTAATAAAATAAGGCTTGGCACTAATATTGGCAGTTTCTACCATTATTGGCACTTTTCTTAAATACACATCTAGTACAATTCCTATTTCTAATGATTTGGCATATTCGTCGAATGCACCAGACGAAAAAAACAATCCCATTTTTCCTTGAATACCCGGTATTAAGCTTAATTCGCTCCAGCCTAATTTGCCTCCAGTACCTCCAAAAACTTGATTGTAGTCCAAGAATCTGTTGGCATTTTCTGGGGTATATTTTTCTGCTCTAAGCACTCTCACATTATTGCCACTACTCGTTTCTTCATAAATCAATTCCAAGTAGTAGGGCCTGAGAATGGCTAAAGAAGGTCCCGCTTCATAGTTGTACCCCACAGCTACGCCTCTTCTTTTGGCTTTGTCTGTCAATAATCTTTTGACGCCTTTGCCAGCACGTATTTGGTAGAGGTGGTTTTGTTTCCCAAATTTAAAAGAGTTAGATATTTTATTGAAGGAAACTGGAATGTTTCTATTTTGACTCAATTCTCTAGAGTCTCTCAAAATTCCCATTTCTATGTTGTAGTAAGTAGTTTTATAATAAGTTTTGATTTCGCCTTTATGATAAGCTAATGAATAACCATTGGTCAAAATTGTGGCGCGAACGGTGTTTTCTTTTCTATATACAATGCCTTTATTGCCTCCTTCTACCTGTTTGGGTTGAAAAGAAATTTGCGCTTGGAGAGTTATCCCCAAACAAAAAAGCCATCCATGTATTAAAATCCTTAACCTCATGGTTTAAAATTGTTTTAAAATTTACCTCTACCTTCAGCTCAAATGCCAAAAATGATAATAAATCTATTATTTAGGCTGTTTTTTTATCGTAAGCCCATAAAACAAGGATATTAACACAATTAAATGCCTAAAGATTTCCTTTAGAAGATAATTTTTGAAAATAATTTGGTAATGTATTAAGACTGAAATTGAAGCCAATGGACATTTAGCTTCAATTTCAGTGATGCCTTATTATACTTTATGTTCTTGCCTGCCATCAGGATATGTAGCAAACCTTCCAGAACTTCTATCATGAACATGGTCGTAGGATTTCCATGGCCAAGATCCGAATGTCCCATTTTGGTAATCTTGAAAAGCATCTTGAATTTCTTGACGGCTATTCATCACAAAAGGTCCATGCTGAACTACGGGTTCTTGTATGGGTCGGCCTTGTAGAACCAATATTTTGGCAGTGTCCTCACCATTGTTAAGTACCACATCATTGTCTGACTCTACGTCTATGGCGTGGTATTCCTTTATGCTAATGTCTTCTGTTTTGAGACTTTTTCCTTGATAATAATATAGTGTACGGTTAACTCCAGGTGCAGTTGCTGGCAATTTAAATGTAGTATTGGGTTCAATATGTATATTGTACACACCCACAAAATTGTTGGGATCATTGGCCCATGAGTTTTTTGGAGGTTCAGGTGACTTCTTTCCTAATAGTTCGCCCACCAAAACTTCTAAGAGAACACCAGCAATTGGATTGAACTTGGGTATTTCTTCACTCCATAACATTTTATAGTCGGGTTCTGCCATTTTGTTTTTGGCGGGTAGATTGAGCCATATCTGAAAAAGTTCAAGGGGATTATCTTTGTCCTCATGGATTAATGGAAACATTTCGGAATGCAAAATCCCTCTTCCTGCCGTCATCCATTGTAAATCTCCATTCCCATATCTTCCAAGACCACCCACAGAATCGGAATGGTCCACCATACCTTCTCGCACCACCGTCAATGTCTCAAAACCCCTATGTGGATGACCTGGAAATCCAGGCACTTCTTTGCCATGATACATGCGCCATCCGTCTTTAATATTGAAATCTTGACCCAAATCTCTACCACCTAAAGAAGCCGCGGGACCCATTTTTTCATTTCCTTTAGGATATTTGTCTTCATGATGGACACAAAAAAGGAAAGGATCCAATGTTTGCCATTGAAAACCTAACGATCTGATATTTTTAATTGTTTTTTTTGTTGATGTCATATTTTCATCTTTGATATTATTTACTATGGGTGCTGCCGCAATGGAAACACTACCTAAAGCCAATTTGGCAAAAAAACTTCGACGACCTTTTTTTTCTTCCATTGTGAATATATTTTTATGGTTTTTACAATGTGAATAATGATATTTTATTCTAAATGTTCATATTAAACCGCAAAGTTCGGACCTTTCCCATTATCAAAAATTAATCTAGATGAATAAATTTAAAAAAAACTGAAGTTTAGAAACTAATTTTTATAAATGACCGATGTCCTTTCCTATACCTGTTTTGATTGAATTATTTAAAATAATAGGACTATATCTCATAATTTATTCACTAAATAGTGTGAGTTGTAGAGGTTTCGAGTTACAATCTTATTTTATTTTTTTAACTCATAGTATAGTTGTATTTGTGCAAAATATTAGATAAATCGACATAATAAGCTTAATGATATGTTAATTATTTGGCTGGTAAGTTTTATTTATTTAACTTTGGGTTAAATTTTTAAACTAACAATATCATGACACTTACCAAAGAAATTTTTAAAGTACTCCAAGGTGGAGAATTTTTAATAAAAGACAGTAATTACGAGGATTTATTTATTCCTGAAGAATTTACAGAAGAGCAGCACATGATAAAGGACACCATAAAGTCATTTATCGCTCAAGAAATTGACCCTGTTCGTGATAGGGTAGAAAAACTTGAAGAGGGTTTGATGCCACAATTAATGGACAAATTTGGAGAGTTGGGTCTTTTGGGCACACACATGCCTGAGGAATACGGTGGCAGCGACATGGATTATATTACGAATACAATAATTGGCGAAGAAGTAGGACCATCTGGTTCATTTAGTGTTCCCTACAACGCACACACAGGTATCGGTATGCTGCCTTTTTTGTATTATGGAACCGAAGAACAAAAACAAAAATATTTACCCAAACTTGTCACAGGTGAGCTTAAGGCCAGCTACTGCCTCACTGAACCCTCAAGCGGATCTGATGCTTTGTCTGCCAAGACTACTGCTATTTTATCTGCCGACGGAGCGCATTACATCATCAACGGGCAAAAAATGTGGATCACCAATGCAGGATTTGCAGATGTATTTACTGTGTTTGCCCAGGTGGATGGAGACAAATTCACAGGTTTTATACTCGAAAAAGGTATGGAAGGTTTGACTTTGGGTGCCGAAGAGAAAAAATTGGGTATCAAAGGGTCATCTACTAGAATGGTCTTTTTTGAAAATGTAAAAGTACCCGTAGGTAATGTTTTAGGTGAAGTAGGAAAAGGGCATTTGATTGCTTTTAATGTTTTGAATACAGGCCGATTCAAGTTAGGGGCGTCATGTTTAGGTGGGATAAAAGGCCTAGTAAATGCTTCTGTAAAATATGCCAAAGAAAGAGAACAATTCAACAAGCCCATAGCCAGTTTTGGAGCCATTCAATATAAATTAGCAGAGCAAGTCATTCGAACATTTGTAGCAGATACTGCTGTATATCGTACCGCTCAACTCATACAAAATGCAGAGCTAGAGCTCAAATCCGAAGGAAAAGATTTTGCTTCAAGCAAGCGACTTTCAGCGCAGGAATATGCTATAGAGTGTGCCATTATCAAGGTGGTAGGCTCAGAGGTTTTGGATTATGTAGTGGATGAGACAGTTCAAATATATGGTGGAATGGGTTACTCTGAAGAAGCCGAGGTGGCTAGAGCCTATAGAGATGCCCGTATCAATAGAATATTTGAAGGCACCAACGAAATCAATAGGTTATTGATACTCAGTACTATTTTAAAAAATGCCATGAAAGGTGAATTTGACCTAATGACTCCAGGTATGGCAGTACAGAAGGAATTGACAGAAGGTACGGCTGGACAATATGATTTTTCAGGAGCTTTTCAGGATGAAATGGCTGCAATGGCCAATATGAAAAAGGTTTTAATTATGCTTTTAGGCATGGCAGCACAATCGGCTATGTCAGGTAATTTAGACTTGAAAGAGGAACAAGAAGTCTTGATGAATATGTCTGATATCATTATGGATATATATAATGCTGAAGGTCTATTGATGCGCGTACAAAAATTATCTGAGAAGCCAGATTACGCTGATAAAATGCCTGTTTATAATGCTATTTTAACAACCTATTTTCACGATGCAGTGGCGAGAACAGCCAAAAATGGTACAGATGCCATCGCTTCTTTCGTGGACGAATCCATGCAACCACTCCTCATTGCGGGATTGAGAAAATACAGTAAATATCCGCTTCAAAATATCAAAGCCAACAGAAGACTCATAGCTCAATCTTTAATTGTGGCAGGAGAATATCATTTGTAGTGAACTTATTTTAATTCGCATATTGCGAGATTGACCTAAAAAAGACCCGTAGAATTGTAAGTTTCTACGGGTCTTTTTTTTGTCATTTAAAGAATTAATTAAGATTGAAATAGGAACAACTCCCCTTTATTCATCATCCTCACTCCACCACCACTTTCCCTATGGCCATTTTTCCATTGTGGTCCATGAGGCGCAAAATATAGATACCTGATGGGAGATAACCTACTTCCAACTGTGTGTCATGATGGGCCTCGAATACGCCATACTCCACGCGGCTACCCGTGGCTATCTGTACCACTTCATACCTGAGGGGATAGGACAGACCTTCCGGGAGTGAGAAGTTTACGATGTCTTTTGTGGGATTGGGGTAGAGGGAGAAATATCCAGTAAAATAATTATCAGTATTGGATGACATCCAGCATGACCTAACTTCATCATTGTGCCAAACAAATTCATCAGCCTCCCATACCTGAATATTGTCTTTATGCATACACAATGTATTTTCAACTTCATAATCTATGAAACACAAAGATGATAAATCGCCTCTAAAAAAATTTCTACTTGCGCCTATTCCATCTATCCAATCAACAAAATAATTTTCATCCATTGATAAGCAGTATAGGGACAATCTTTTACGCTGTGTGCCCATCAAATCTATTATTGTATCTTCTCTAAATACTTTAAATTTTGTATCTTCTCCAAAGTAGTCTTTCATTAAAAATGTATCACCAAGTGATAGATGCATGTCCAAAATCAATTCTTCATTATTATCTTGTTCACTGATTGACCATAACTTGCCATTGTCTTCTCTGAGCCAAATTTTTTCATAGTTTTGTTCCCAATCGACCCCCAAACTATCGAGGGATTTCAAAACTGGGTAATACATGTGTTCTCCGAAGCTCATTGGACTATCACCGACTTTGTGCCTAAAGCAAATTTTATCTCTTGACATAGGCACACTTCCACAGTAATTCCATACATGATCTTGAACGAGTATGGGCATGAAGACGGGTGTGGAATCAACCGAAGGATTAGGGTATCGCAGTTGATTTCTGTCTTCATAAAAAGCATAGACCATGCTAATACATAAATTCAACAATAGGAGTAAGGCTAACTTTTTCATGAGATATTTTTTTTAAAATGAGTTGTCGTGTAAGCTTTTGAATACCTCCGCAAACATAAATCAAATTATCGAAACTAACAACTTTTGAACCAAATTTTAACATATTGAATTATTTGTAATATAAATTTTTGTTAATATAATTTTTCTCTTCTTTGAAATTTTATTTTGTGGGTCAAGAAGAGAAATTTAAGAAAAAAAATTATTAGTAAAATGTCTTCCCGAACCCCAAATTATATTTGTTTGTTGCAACAAATAAATATTTTAAATGACTATGTTCTTAAATAATGTTGACATGTTATTAATGCACCTCAAAATAGGTCTC